>JAACEL010000127.1 GCA_011682535.1 Nitrospiraceae bacterium
CTGCCCGCGACAACGTAGAGTACCTCCTCGGCACCCACAAAGAGGTCTCAACCCCGATCATCATAGTTCTGTTGAGCGTTTACGCTTGTTTTGGAGCTAGAGCAGTTTAAGTAATTCTGTAGCCGTGGGTGAGCGGCGCGAGCCCACGGAAACTGGGGATCACTCAGGACTAGCCCGGAAATTTCACCGGCTTTCTGCTGCGCGTGCGGATTTCACGCCATCTCAGGCACCATCAGGCGCTTCGGGCGCATCACAACACGTCCCACCTTACGGAACCCTGGCGTTCGGACGATATGCGACAACTGTCACGAGCGCGGCGCCAAGTGCTATGATCGCGCCATGAGCCATGTTTATCGTTTCCATATCTCCGCCGACACGGACACCTCCGACACCATTTCGCTGACAGAATCCGAAGCGCACCACGCGCTGCACGTGGTGCGCATCCAGGTCGGTGATGCGGTGGTCCTCTTCGACGGTCAAGGACGCGAAATCGACGGGCTGGTCGAGCGGGCCACAAAGCGGGAGGTGTTTGTCAGTCCGACCGGCGAAAGACATACGCCCTGCCCCGAACCACGCGTTGTTCTCGCACAGGCGTGGCTGCACCGGGAGAAGAGTGTCGAGGAACTCGTCCGGAAAGGGACGGAACTGGGCGTGAGCCGGTTCGTTTTCTTCCGGGCGAAGCATTCGGAACGGAAACCGCGCATGAACGAGAAATGGCGGCGTACCAGTATCGAAGTGTGTAAGCAGTGCGGGCGTAACTGGCTGCCGGCCTTTTCGATACTGGACGACCTGGAGGACGTGCTTGAATTAGTGCCCGGACGTTTTCTCGTGGCGGCGAAGGATGCAGCGCCGACTCCGTTGCGCAATTGCGTTGGCGAGGAGGACGTTGTGATCGCCGTGGGTCCGGAAGGCGACTTCACGGACAGCGAACTATGCCTCTTGGCCGCGCATGACGCCGCTCCTATCTCGTTGGGCGATGCCACGTATCGCTCGGAGGCCGCGGCGGCGCTGGCCACCAGTCTGGTGTTGTACGAAATGGGACGGCTGGGGCCGTTGCCGTAGCCCCGAACGCCGGGTGGCGTATTGTGACGCGCCCAAAGCACCTGATGGTGCCTGAGTTGCGCTCAGCCACGCAGACATCGGACGGGGGAGCGCCAATCTTGAGGAAAGGGCGAGGCTGAGCTTGCCCCGCGCGCCACGTGGGAGTTATCCGGCGATTCGGAGAGTAGGATCAACGTTGCTTTCGACGGGATGAATCGATAAGCTTGATCGTGACTTCGGAAGGAGGACCACTATGGCCGATGACTGTCTGTTCTGCAAGATTGCCGCGGGGGAAATCCCGTCCACGGAGGTTTATTCCGACGAGGATCTGTACGCCTTCCGCGATATCAACCCCGCCGCTCCGAGCCACGTGCTGCTGATTCCGCGTAAACACATCGCCAGCTTGGCCGAGGTGCAGGCCGAAGACGCCGCCCTGCTCGGGAAACTCACTTGCACGGCGAGGACCATTGCCGAGACCGAGGGCCTGATCGAAGACGGCTTCCGCTGCGTGTGGAACTGCGGCGCCGGAGCGGGCCAAGCGGTCTTCCACATCCACATGCACATCCTCGGCGGCCGCCCGATGACGTGGCCTCCCGGTTAGGCTCCCCATGCTGCGTATCGACACAACGACTCAACTCTGCGCCGTGATCGGCAACCCGGTGGGCCATTCCCTCTCCCCCGCCATCCACAACGCCGCCTTCGAGGCGACGGGGCTTAACTACGTGTATGTGGCCTTTGAAGTGGAAGACGTGGGTGCATGCTTGAGCGGTATGCGCGCGATGCCCAGTTTTCGCGGGATGAGCGTCACCATCCCCCACAAGATGGCCGTGATGGAACACCTGGACGCGATCGACCCGCTGGCGCTCAAGGTGGGATCCGTGAACACGATCGTCAACGAGGACGGCCAACTGCGAGGCTACACGACGGACGGGCCGGGCACACTGCGCGCATTCGAGGAGGCCGGGGTCGCGCTGGAGGGCAAGCGCGTGCTGTTCCTGGGATCGGGCGGTGCGGTGCGAGCGGTCGCGTTCGCCATGGCCGGCGAACCCGGGGTCGAACGGGTCACCATTCTGGGCCGAACGCCGAGCCGTGTGCAGGACTTGGCCATCGATCTCGCCGCCAAGACACCGGCCGACGTCCGTACGGGTTCCTTGATCGACGATCTCGATTCAGCCGTAGCCGACCACGACATTCTCGTACAAGGAACGCCGGTAGGGATGTATCCCGAGCGTATGGATGAGACGCTGGTCCCCGCGTCGCTGCTGCGGGCGGACCACGTGGTATTCGACATGGTGTACCGCCCGCTGGGGACCCGCCTGCTTCGAGAGGCGGAACAGGCCGATTGCCGGACGATCCCGGGGATCGAGATGCTCGTAAACCAGGCACTGCTGCAATTCGAATACTGGACAGCCGTACCGGCGCCTGCGGACGTGATGCGCCGGGTTTTGATGGAGCAGTTCGGAAGCGAGACGCCGGGGCACTGACGACTCCCGGCGTGGCTTGTGCCAAGGGGAGGATTCATGCAATCGCACACATTCGTCGGAAAAGTGAGCACCGAGTCCCTCAAACTGATGGACGATCATATCAATGAGTGGCTGGCCCGCAACGAGGTCGAGCCCAAACAGATCAACCAGTTTTTCGGGTATGAACGCCCCCATCACCACGATCTAGAGGAGCCCGTAGTCATCACGACCATATGGTTCTAGCCTTCCATGTCATGTGTGGACTGCTTACTCCGTCGGCCCGGGCCGTAGTTGCCCCGTGCGGCCAGCCGTGTTAGAATTGGATGCGGTTAGGTCTGGAGTCTTTGGCGCGGTGGCCTGTGTAGTGCGAACGAAGGCGCAAGACTGTTATGGTCACGAAGGAAGATCTGTTTATGATAGTAACGAAGTACCTCTCTAAGACTTACATCCTCCCCCATATGCTCGTCGCTAACAAATCTGACGTGATCAAAGAACTAACCCACCTGATCTTCGAGAAGAAGAGAATCAAAGGCATGGGCATGGCGCTGGATCAAGTCGTCGCACGTGAGGTCATGGAAAGCACGGGGATCGGCCATGGCGTGGCCATTCCCCATGCGCGCATCGCTGGCATCAAGACGCTTATCTGCGCCGTCGGCCGCGTCCCGTCGGGGATCGATTTCCTGTCGGTGGACCGCAAGCCGGCAAATCTGATATTTCTGATTCTCTACCCGCCGACGCAGCAGACCACGTATCTCAACTTCGTGGCCACGCTGGTCAAACTGCTCCGCGTTAACGCGACGCGTAAGGCCCTCATGACGGTCGAGACCGCTGAGGAAATCTTCGACGTTCTCGATCAGGCGTCCAAATCTTTCGCCGACGACCACGAGGCCATCGCAGGCGGCGTGGAAGCCGACCCGGACATCGCCCAGATGCCCGACACGCACGCGGATCTCATTCTCATGGCCCGTCTGCAATTCTATGAAGAAATGCTCGCGGAGACCCGTACGGGCAAAGGCGAATTGCGTAAGCGGATCGAGAAGATCCGTTCACTGGTGGATCCGCGCATCCTGCGGCACTACGACCGACTGATGAAGTCGCAGCCCCCCGCCCTGGTACCCGTCGAGGCGGACACCTGCCAGGGATGCTTCATGCGGCTTCCCTCGAAATTTGCCCAGCAGGTTCGCCAGGACGTCGCACATATTCACACCTGCATGAATTGCAGCCGCTTTATCTACGTGATCTGACGGTCCGTTTTAAGGGGCTCCGCGCCTGACCTTATCCCGGAACACGCAGGCGCGGGATGCGACGAGGAGTAGCCGGCATGAACATGAACAAGTGTAGGGAAATCGCCCGAAACGTGGAGCTGTTTCACGGTCTGACCGTGGAAGATGTCGCCAAGATCCTGAAGCACGGCATGACGATACACGTGCAGAAGGGCGAGACAATCTTCTATAGAGACACGACGGGCAGTCAGATGTACGTGGTGCTCGGCGGCAAGGTGGGCATCCACGACGGCAAGGATTTCATCGCCTATCTCACCACCGGCGACATGTTCGGCGAGATGGCGCTGATCGACAGCGGTTCGCGTAGCGCGACGGTAATCGCCGTCGAAGACTCCTACCTTTTCGTACTTAGCGAGACGACGTTCCACCGTTTGATGACGAAGCGCGTGTCGGTGCAGATCCTGCTCAACATGATGCGTACCTTGAGCCACCGGTTGCGCGAGGCCAACACGAAGCTCAAGAAGGTCGTCCACCACCAGGTGTGACCCGGCGCCGAACGCTCTATCGAATGCGGCAATGGTCCCCGCTCTGCCACATGTCGGCATTGGTCCCGAAGTAATCCTTGAGCGGCCGGGTGATCTCGTCCAGCGTTGCCAGGGTGGTGGCGTCCAGCTCGAGGCCGGCGGCTTCGACATTGCGCAGGAGTTGCACAGGGTTGCGCGCGCCGACGATGACGGAGGTGACGCCCGGCTGCGCGGCCGCCCAGGCCAGAGCCACGGTGGCCGGCGACTGCCCAATCCCTTCGGCTACCTCACCCAAGCGCCTGAGCGTCTCGAACAGCAGGTCTTCACAGCCGGGACAGCCGTGGCGCACTTCTGGGCGTCCTGAAGAGAAGTGGCGCGTCCGGCGGCGGGCCGGGGGCAACTCGTCGGCGGTCTTCCAGCGGTTGGATAGCAAGCCTTGCAGCAGGGGCATGTAAACGAGAATGCCGACGCCATGGCGCAAGCATGCGGGCACGATCTCCCACTCGATGGCGCGAAACACGAGGTTGTAGCCGAGCTGGTTGGTGGCGGCATCCCCCACTCGCATCCAATCGTCCAGATCCTGCGCACCGAAATTCGACACGCCGATGGCGCGGATCTTGCCTTCGTCACGCAGGCGGCCGAGTTCGCCGTAGGCGTCTTCAAACGGCACGTCGCGGAACGGCCAATGGACCTGGTACAAGTCGATCCATTCCATGTCCAGACGTTGCAGGCTGGCTTCGCAGGCGGCTCGGAGCTTGTCGGGGGTACAGTGGGTGGGCAACACCTTCGAGGCGACGAGTACTTGGTCGCGCTTCCCGCGCAACGCACGGCCCAAGGCCCTCTCGGACTCGCCGCCGCCGTACATCTCGGCGGTGTCGAACAGGTTGATCCCTGCGTCGATGGCCGCGTGAACGGCGGCGGCGCCGTCGGCCTGGGAATCCTCGCCCCAATACTCCGGGTCGCCCAGTTGCCATGCCCCGAACGCGAGAATTGAGGCTTCGAGTCCACTGGAGCCTAATGGCCGGTATTCCATGGGAGTCCCTTTGTGAAGACGGCGCGCGCCGTGCCTAGCGGTTACAGATAGAGGTGCATGCGTTCTTCGAAGAAGCGTTTCGTCGCGGCCAGGCCATCCGTCAATCTCGTGGCTGGAGCCCAACCGATCTGGCGTTTGATCTTCGCATTGGAAATAGACACATCGCCCACGTCGAGCGACACCCACTCTTCGGGCCAGGGGACATGGTCCACTTGCCCGCGGCCCACAACGTCCACCACCATCTCGGCGAAGGCGCCAATCGACGACTCTTGGTCGGCCGCGGCGAAGAAGACGTCTCCGTACTCACGGTCCGTGTTGGCCAAAGCCACTAGGGCGTCGACGCAGTCCTCAACGAAAAGCACGTTGCGCCGTTGCTCGCCTTCACCGAAGATCGTCAGGGGTTTGTCTTGCAGGGCCAGTCCGATGAAATAGTTGAGCACGCCTGAGTCCTTGCTCTTGATGTTGGCGCGGGGTCCGTAGACGTTGGCCAGGCGGACCACGTGGGTCCGAAGGTTGTGCACGCGGTGGTAAATGAGGTGGTATTTCTCGGCGACGGACTTGTTGGCGGAGTAGATATCGAGCGGGAACTCGGAATGCCGCTCGTCTACGGGCTCGGTCCGCATCACGCCGCACTGGGTACTGGTGCCGACGTAAATCACGTGGGCGGCGGGGTTGTCATGGCGGACGGACTCGAGCACGTTCATCGTTCCCTTGCAGTTGATCGCGATGTCGAGGAAGGGGTCTTTGATCGAGTAGGTATGCGACGTGTGCCCGGCGCAGTTGAAGATTACCTCAGCCTGAACGGCCTCACGGTTGACGAGTTTGTAGTCGCGGATGTCGTTGATCACCACGCGGATGGCGTCGCGATAGCCCTCGAGATTGGCGATGCTGCCGCCGCCGTGCTCCATCAGCGAGTCGTAGACGGCCACCTGGGCGCCCAGTTCGTGGCAACGAATGGCGAGATTGCTCCCGATGAAGCCCAACCCGCCTAGCACCAACACCGCTTTGTCTTTAAGTACTTCCGGCATCGTTTCTCCTCGACGCAGGGCTAGCGTTTGGCGCGTTTGAGAGCGGGGAGTCCGCCGCCCAACAGCAGGACCATCTGCACCAGCACAAGCAGCACGAGATCGCCCCAAGCGCTCCGTCCGGCAGCGCCGCCCGCGCAACCCGGTGTGTTCGCTTCGTACCCCGAACCCACGACGCGCAAGACGGCGCCCGCGCTGCCCGAAAATTCGACCGTGCCCTCCTCAGCGCGCTTAGCGGAGGCCGTGTACACGACGTTGACGTCCAACAGCGCGCCCGGCGCCAACACGTAGGAGGACGTGCCGCCGATGGCGAATGGGGACACGGTGGCCGCTTGTCCGATAAGGGTCTGGCCACCCGGATTCGAGATGGTGAAGGTGGCGGTTTTCGACTGGCCAACGGGCACGAACCCAAAGATGAAGTCGAACAAGGCGGGGTCGTCCACCGACGGGGTCACCTGGATAGCAGGACCTTCAAACGGCGCGAAAGAGGACAGGGACGTCAGATCGGCTTCGATGGATCCGCCCCCCACCGTTGCGGAAACGGTACTCCAAGCGCCGGGCGTCACGGCGATCTGCATGCCATCTTCGGGATGCTCCAACACCTGCGTCGGGTGGGCGTAGAGCAGGGGCACGCCACCCGGCACGAATTCGAGTCCTTCCATGGTCAAGTGAACGGGATGTGCGGCCAGGCGCGCAGGGTCGATCTCGGCACAAGTCTGCCCGCCGTCATCACTGACGAGGATGGAGATCTCCACGTGGCGACCCCCATCCACGAGCAAGCTGCTCGGAGACGGCGCGAACTGCCCGGCCATGGCAGCACCGTACACGGTGTCCGTGTCGGGTCCAGCCAGAACCATCAGGACCGCGCTCTCGCCCGGTTCGAGCAGCCCAGCCGACGGCGCAACGGTGACGATGGACGCGGGTACGCCGGGGGTAACCACGGATAGCGCTGGGGGCGCGCCTCCTTGTTTGACCGCGGCCCCGCCCCATCGGGCCGCGGCGGCCACAAACTGCGCTCCGGTCTCCAGAGACCGAAGCGTCGAGAACCAGGTGCGGTCTCCTGTGCCGAGGGTCTCGAAAGGATGGTCGGGCAAGCCGTTGAGGTCGGCGTCCGCGCCGGGACCGGCGGATTCAACGTGGAAAGAAACCGAGTCCGTGAACAGGACTCCCAGGTCGGCCACACTCACGGCGGCGACGTCGAGGGTGTGCCGTCCGAACCCCAACTCAGAGACCGGCGGCGAAACGGTGGTGTAATGACCGGGCGGGTCGGATTCGCGCACCCAGACGGGCTCAGCCCCATCCAAGGAGAAGATCACCGCGGACGTGCCGCTGGGACAGTTGGTGTCCACCGACAGCACAAGTCCCAGGCCCTCTGCTCCGTCGTCTATCAAGACGCGTTCGCCGTCCATGGGCCAGGCAATATGGGCGGACTGCAGGGCGCATTCGGGGGCGAAGAAAGCTGTCACGTGCTTGTCGACGTCCATGATGACGGAGGTGGGATTGACCTCGCCGTCCAGGTCGCCCTCCCAATGATCGAACACGTAGCCCGTCACGCCTTCGGCCGCCAGCGCCACAACCTCGCCCTGGGCATATGTGCCCTCTCTGGGTGTCACGGCGCCGACGCCAGGTGGCTGCGTCGAAGTCGTTAGTTCGCGGGTAACCTGCTCGAACACGGCGACCAGGCTCTTGTCGCTGTCGACGGTAACCTCCGCGGGGTTCGCCGTTCCCGACAGGTCGCCTTCCCAACGGTCGAACACGAAGCCCTCCGATGCTGTCGCCAACGCGCTGATGATTTCGCCGGAGGGGTAGTCCCCGGGGTTCGGCGCGATGGTACCGCCGCCTTCGGGAACTACGGCGGTCGAGACGTGGAACATCTCTTTGGCAAAGACGGCCACGACGCCCTTGTTCGAGTCCATGAGTAGTTCTGCTGGCATCTGGAAGCCCGTGAGATCGCCTTCCCAATGGTCAAACACGTACGTGTCGGCCGCGCGCGCGATTATCGTAAGTGCCCCCCCCGCGCCGAACAAGCCACCCGCCGGATCGACCGTGCCGGTTCCGGGCGGATGAACGGAGGTCGTAAGCTCAAACTTGATGAGTTTGAAGATGGCCGTAAAGATCTTGTCGCGGCTCATGGTGACGCTCTTGGGATTCTCGCTCCCCCAGAGGTCACCCGCCCAGCGGTCGAATACGTAATTGGGCTCCGGATAAGCCGTTATGTCCAGGACAGACCCCGCCTTGAACGTCCCCCTGGACGGGTCGACGGCGCCGCTGCCGACGGGGAACACATCGGAGATGATGCTGTAGGCCTCGACGAAGACAGCAGTCACCACCTTGCTGGAGTCCATCAACAACTCGGCCGGATTGTCCGACCCGCTGAAATCACCCTCCCAGTGGTCGAAGAGGAATCCGGGTCCGGGATGGGCCTCGAGCGTCACGACGCTGTCGGGCGCATGCGTGCCATCCCCCGGCGACACAGACCCCCCATATGAAGGAAACGCGGAGACCGCCAGGCCGTAGTCGGAGGACCCCCCCGCTACGGCAGCCGTGACGCCGCTCCCGGCAGATAATAGTAGAACAAGTGCCAACAGTGTAAGGATATTCTTCATTGTTGTGCTCGTGTGTTGGGATCCCACGACCCCGGCACGAGAGTCCCCACCTATCCGCCAAGAGCCCCAATCGACGCGGCCATTATAGGCGCACGCCCCTGGGGCGTCAAGGCTTCAGCGTCCCCTGGAAAGTAGGCGCGGGCGCCCCCATCTGGGAACGCCCGCGAAGACCGTGTGTGTAATCTACTGCGCAGTCGGTGCTTCTTCGACTACCTCTTCGGCTGAAGCTTCGGCTGCTTCTTCGGCTGAAGCTTCGGCCGGTGCTTCTGCCGGTGTTTCGACCGGTGCTTCGGCGCCCGGTTCTACGAGTTCGATCTCGGCTTCTTCTTCCGGGAAGAGGTCGGGGTGCGATTCGCGAAGGCGGTCGAGGGCGGTCTCGGCTTGGGCGTTGAACACGGAGTCGGCAACTCGTTCGAGCTGCGCCTGGTAGGCGGCTACGGCCTCGCCGAACTGCTCCAACTCTTCGTAGCAACGGCCGATGTTAATTTGTTGGCGGCGCGCGGCTACGGAGTTGGGCCATTTCTCGAGGATCTCGGTGTAAGCGGCGATGGCCCCGGCATAGTCATCCGCGTTCTCCGCAATACTGCCGAGCCCCTCCACCGCGTCGGGCACTGAAGGCGCTTCCGGGAATTCCTGGCGCAGACGCTCGAAGGCTTCCTTGGCTTTGTCGTATTCCTTGGCCTCGTAGGCAGCCTCGCCCAGCATGTACAAGGCTCTGACACCCGATGCACTCTTGCCACCGGAGATGGCCTCCAACTCCGCCACGCGTGTGCCGGGCTCTTCGGAGCCGACCGCGCGCGCGAACTCGGTCATTTCCTCGCGCCGGCCGGTCTCGCCGCGCATACGGTACAATACCGTCGCCACGATGCACAGGACTACGAACGCCGCGCAGGCTCCGTAGAGCACCGGGTTTTCTTTGACTTGGTCGATCAACTTCCCCCAATCGCCCATATCTCTGGGGTGATCGAGGACGTCAGCCTTCTTGCGATTCTGCTTTGCCTTGGTTGCCACCTTGCCTCCTTCTGTACTCACTGCCAGCGGCTCGATTGGTTCCGCACCGGTAATGTCCGGCTCGACGAGCCATGTCGGGAACTGTCGGTCTTGGGCAAAATGTCCGAGCCCTGAAACCGCCCTGCAAGTGGGAGTCAGCCTCGGTCGAACCTTCGCCGCGCGCCGAGGCGCACTACATAATCTTACCCCACTTCACGATGAGCCACTGGCCGTCGATCCTGACCAGTTCGACGGTGGTCTGGCCCTGGATGTTGACAGGCGGTTCGGTAACGCGGTTCTGCGGCTCCGCCACGGCGCCAAAGGTCTCCACAGCCCGAGCCCGGTCGCCGTCGATGGCGATACGCGGGGTCGCCCGGGTGATCTTAATCTCACGGTACTTCTTGAAGATGCTGCGCAGACCGGCTTCAACCGCGGCGTAGTCGCGCCCTTCCTCGTCCTGGTAGTTCTGCGACACGTGCGACAACACCTTGAAGATCTTTTGGGATTCCATGCCGCGCTGTACGTCCTGGAGCACCGCGGCGACGACCTCTTCGTCGGTGGGGGTGAGACCGCTGATTCTACCCAATTCACGAAGGCCGGGCACGTCGCCCAGCTTCTTGGCGCACCCACCCGCCGCCAACACCGCGACGGCCACAAGCAGCACTAGCGCGAGTCTTCTCATAGTGTGGCCCCCACCGGCACGTCGGGCGTCAGCGTGATGACTATGCGCCGTCCCGCCGACAGCGGCAGCGAGGCCGTGTCTTGCACCAAGACCTCCATGCGCTTACCCGGCTTCTTGAAGACGAGGAGCTTGCCGTTCGACTCGAGCACGTTGATGAACGCCCAGTCCGCAGTCGGGCATTCGCGGATGAAGAACTGCACGAGTTCGTTGATGGTTGAGCGGCTCGAGTAAACCATGCGCCCAATCTGGAGCGTGGCCGACTCGTACACGAAAGAGCGATCCTGGTCTTCCTTGAGGCCCACCGGCAGCGGAATGTCTTTGAAGCGCTGCGAGGTCGACAAGCGCAGACCGCCCTCTTCCAACAGGGGCGCCGTGTACGCGTCGTTGGAAGCCGTCTCCAGGTCGGCGACGGGCACCTTGGCCTGATTTCGGCGGTTAAGGGTCTCACACGCAGGCAGCATCACAGCAACGACTAACAACAACACAATCATACGAGCCATGGCAAGACCTTTCCAGGTGTGCGTTTCGGGCCGCGCGCCCCGCTCCGCTGTCGACGTACGCGATAGGCCCCGGGACGAGCCTCTACGCGCGGACCCCGCCCGGGAACCAACCAGATAGTACCAAGCCTCGCCGAAGCGAGTCAAAACCCCACTAGACCACACCGCTCACCAAACGCTCTGCTGCGAGCGTGCATCTGCCGTCATCTCAAAACGTTCTCTTGTTCGCCGAGTTCGGCGTGTTTCAACACGCGGTCGCCCGGCTCACCGCATGAACGTCTTGATCTGGCGGCATCTACACGCTCTCGCGAGCAATGGTGAGCGATGCGGGCTAGGCCACACCGGCTGCGTCGATGTGGGCCACTGCGCTGTCGACTTCCGACGGCTCCAGGAAGCCGATGGGCATCGCGTCCACGCACCCCAGTCCCATCACGTATTTCAACGACTCGCGAATCCGGTCGCGGCATTGCCCCTCCCCGGCGATCTTCATGCCGAGCACGCCTTTGCCAGCCTCGTGGGCTTTCTGGAGAATGGGCGCCACTTCTTCCGGCTTTCCGTCCATCTTGATGCCGAAGGGGTTGATACGCGCCAACACCACGTCGACCCAGTCCGTCTCGGGCACGCGGGACACCGGCTCCAAGCCATGACACGACACGCCATGCGCGCGGATCCAACCCTTCGTCTTCGCGTCCGCCAACACGTCCATACAACCTTTATACCGCTCGGGCCAGTCAGGTTCCGTCGCGCAGTGCAGCAGGACCACGTCGATCACGTCCGTATCCAGTTCCTGACGGAACCGCTCGATGTCCGCACGCACTTCCTCGGGCGTTCTCGATACGGTTTTGGTGAGCAGCATTACCTTGTCCCGCACCATGAAATCGGCCAAGGCCTCCTTCATGAACGGATGCGAACCGTACATGTCGGCCATGTCGAAATAGCGCACGCCCAGTTCGTAAGCGTGTTTCAGCATGGTCATGTAGGCCTCATGGCCTTTGCGCGTCAGCGCCGACTTGCCCCCCCAGGCCTTCACCCCCGTGCCCATACCCAACAGGGAGGTCCGGATGCCCGTGTCGCCCAATGTCCGGATCGTCGTAGCCGTCAACTTCTCGGCGCCGGCCTGTCCCACCGCCGTGCCCGCCCAAGCCGCCGCCACCAAACCCGCCGACCGCCCCAGAAACGCGCGCCTAGAAATGTTCGCCACGACTACACCCTCCTTCGTTTCGTCTTGCCGCCATTATACACGCCCGCCACGGAACACGAGAACGGCGCCGCCAATGATGAGCGAAACCGAGGGAGCGATCCCAGCGAGGAGCCAAAACGACAAGACGGGTTCCCAAGCTTTCGCGGCAAAATCTGCACCACATCTCATCCCTAAACTGCTCTAACGCGTCTTCAGAAGCCGACTTCGACGTACCAGTAGACGTAGTCCGCGTCGTCGTCGTTGCGGCCGCCCGCGAAATCGAGTCCGTTGGAACTGATAAAGCTGCCGTCATAGGCCCCGCCGCCGGTGAAGAAGTGGTACCAGCCTACGCCGAATTCGAGGTCTTCGGAATAGGCGTAGGCTGCGTCCAGCCCCACTTCCCATCCGATCTCATCGTCGTTGTTCGATGTCCAGAAAGACCAGTTCGGGGCAAGTGGAATGCGCCAGGACTGGCCCAGGAAGTACCCGAGGTCCAAATGCGCCGGGGCGTCGAAAACCTCATCGGCCAGGAAGTACGACGCCACCAGCCCGACCCAGAGCTTGTCCGTGGGCGCCGCTTCCATTCCCAGGGTGAAAATGTGGAGGTTGGACAGATCGGAGGCGTCCAGGATCTGGCTGTAGCACCGATCCGAGAACAAGCGGTTGAAACTCACGCTGGCCGTGGGCATGTAGAACGGGTTGAGCCAGTCCCAGAAGCTGATGTCGCGGTTGTCCTCGCCCTGCAGATAGGCGTAGCCCCCATAGACGCGCGGTTGCCAGCGCGTGTCGAAGGTGTAGCCCAACTCGACATCGAGTCCCCACGAGTCGAAATCGGCATCGTCGTCACCGTAGCCGATGGGAATGAAGATGCCGCCGACCTGTCCGGCGTCGCCGAACTGGTACGCGGCTTCGGCGTCGAAATCGAACTGGCGCCATTCGCCTGCGGCGCGAATGCCCACCGTGTGCAGGTTGGTGACGTCGTAGTCGTCCACGCCCAACCAATCTTCCACCCACTCGCCGAAGAACCCCAGGTTGGTGTCCTGGATGGCGCGTCCGTCGCGCACCAGTAGCCAGTAGGCATCCAGCACGATGTCATCCGAGGGATAGTAGCTGCCATAGATGCCGTATAGGTCCACGTCGCCGTCCTCTTCGACGGGACCACTCTCCTGGAGTTTTGCCCAGAAGGCATCCACGCTGAAGGCGTCCACGGCGTAGGTCAGGCGCAACGCGTCGTACGATAACCCCCAAGCGAACGGTATCGGCGCAGATTCGTTCGTGCCAAGGAGCCAGCCATTGCCGAAGGAGAGTTCCTGACGTCCGATTCGTACACGAAGCGGCTGGCCGAACAGTTCGTCCAGGTCGACATAGGCCTGGTAGACCTCGACGTCGTCGACGCTTGCCCCGCGCGCGTCGACCCCGGTGACGTAATTGGAGCGGAAGTCCTCGCCCCACGTGTCCACGCTTTCGAGTTCGATGAACGCCGACACGTTGTCCGTGAAGCCGGCTTTCACATGCAGCCGCGTGCGCTGGGTGATCTGCGACCACGAATCCGTGTCGTCGAACGCAGTCCAACTGAATACACCGGAGCCCGGTCCCCAGCCTACGGGGCGTCTTGCGACACTGCCGGCTCCCCATCGCAGGTCGTTGCGCGTCTCAATGGTCTTGCCCCAGTAGTCGCCCTCGACCGTGATCTGACCCCCGACGACCACATTCTGCAATTCCGCCGTGGCCGAGAAACCGGCCAACACGAAAATCGCCAAGAGCACCGCTGTTGCCTGTGTGCGCATGTTTCTGTCTCCCAGATTCGATTGAGTACCGTTCCACCCCTCGTTCCCTACGTGCCTGTACGTGTCCCAGAGGATCAGGCACCGACCAGGATCCCATTGTATCCCAACCGAGACGTTTCGTGTAGATAATGAGGATCCCGCTTGACGCCTCCAGTGCGCGGGCTGCACAATGCCTTGGCAAAAGATGCCATTCCAATGTGGTGGAAGAAGCGATGTGCCGTGCGCCCGGCGGCAGGACCACGAGGTCGGCGGACGCGCAACGAATGCAAGAGAAGGACTGGCCTGTCATGACACCGATTCCGCAAAGCGTTCTACTGTTCCTGTTGATTGCTCTCGCCTTGGTTCTCACGCCCTCACTCCGGGCCGGAGCCGCCGAGGAAGCGGGTGGCGCGGCGAAAGCCACACCGGCGAAGGATGTGTCCGCCAAGGCGTTCGAGGAACGTGTGGCGCAGGCGGGCGGGCACGTGGCGTTTGTGTTCGAGGACGACCGCCCATTTGCTCAGTGCCACGCCTCGACCATCGTCCAGGCCGCTGACGGGCGGATCCTGTGCGCCTGGTTCGGCGGCACGGAGGAGAAGAACCCCGACGTGGGCGTGTGGCAGTCGCGATTCGACGGAACCGGCTGGTCGAAACCCGAAAGCGCCGCTAAGGCGACCCCCGAAGCACACTGGAATCCCGTACTGTTCCGAGACGCCCAGGATGTGGTCTCGCTGTTCTTCAAGGCCGGGGTCGACGAAGTCCACTGGAGCACCTATTGGATGCAGTCGACGGATGGCGGCGACACGTGGTCGGAACCGAAGGAACTGGTGCCTGGCGACGTGGGCGGACGCGGACCGGTCAAGAACAAGCCCATCACCCTGGCGGACGGCACCTGGCTGGCGCCGGCTTCGCTCGAAGTGAAGGAAGGCAAGCGCGAGATCTGGACGGCGTTCTCGGACTACTCGACGGACGGCGGCAAGAACTGGACGCGCTCGGCGGATTTCGAGGTCGACAAGAGCAAGGGTAGGGAATACCGCGGTCCCGGCGCGATCCAGCCGACGTTCTGGGAGTCCAAGCCCGGGCACGTACACGCCCTGCTGCGCACCGGCGCGGGCGTGGTGTGGCGTACTGACTCTACCGATGCCGGCCGGACTTGGGGCGAGGTGTACGCCACGGACCTCCCGAACAACAACAGTGGCATCGACGCGCTGCGCCTTGAAGACGGCCGCGTCTTGCTGGTCTACAATCCCGTCGGCAAGAACTGGGGCGCGCGCACGCCGCTCGACCTGGCCGTGTCCGACGACAACGGTGTGACCTGGAAGACCATCGCCCACCTCGAAGACGACCCCGACCAGGACAGCGAGTATTCCTATCCGGCCATCGTGCGCACCAGGGACGGCATCGCCGTGTGCTACACCTGGCAGCGCCAGCGGATCCGGGCTTGGCTGATTCCGCTCGAGGCGCTGAAAGATTGAGTGCCTTTCTCCGTCCTCGTTCCCACGGAGGACCGTGTGAACGAGGCACACCAACGCAGAGGCGCTGAGACCGCGGAGTTTCGCAGAGTCGCGTTATTCCAAATGATTCTCCGCGGCCTTCCGCGTTCGTTCTTGGCGTGGTCTCTTGACGACGATAACCCTCAGTCTGACTTTCTCGTGTGAAAACCTCTTGTTGTGAATCACTGGCACGGAAGACAAGCAAGCCTGGCGAAGAAGGGCCGTCGCCTGACCATTTCGGTCAATCGGTGCCGCAAAGAGGCGCCCTCCTGGCCTGAGGAGATCCATACAAACACTAAACAACGCTGGTGTTTCCCCGACTTCCTCAAATGTGGACCCCACGACTGTGACAACATCAAACGATCTCCTGGGGAGTTCTGTCTTCAAGATGTCTTCACAGACGACGCTAGACGGATTGGCGTGCCTTTCGCGACGTTGCCGGTAGCGAAAAAGGCTACAAATCGACTTGTCAATATCCACACTCGTTAGAGAGCCAAAGTCCTTTATCCAATACCCCAAAAAGTCGTCCCATTCCCCGACACCAATCCCGACATTCAAGACCCCCATACCAGCAAACGGCACCAAGTACGACTTAATGGCGGCCCTCATCCGGAACTCCAGATAGAGGCACTCAGGAGACAGATTCCATCTTGCGGCATCGGGACCTTTCATTTTCAAGTAGTGCCGAAGCAGGTCCTTGTCGTTCATGGTTAGCACGAACTCCTTTTCCTATATTCCCGATCACGCCAGTTGGTTGATCCCATCCAGGGCGCTATCTTCGACGGTGGGCCATACGCGACGCTTGGGGAGTTGGGCCA
>JAACEL010000006.1 GCA_011682535.1 Nitrospiraceae bacterium
ACCGACTTTGACGCCCTCAAGCGTCACATCGCGTCCCGCCTCGACCTCGAAGCCAACTTGTCCGACACTCGTGCGTTTCTGCTGCGCACCGAGAAGGCTATCGAAAAAGAACGCGCCTGGCTGGCCAAATACGACGAAGAAGGCTACGACGTAGCCATGGCATCGGAGCAAGACGGCGAGACGGATGTCGATGTCGCGGAGACATACTCGCTCCATGGTGTCTTCGAGAAGATTGCCTCGGACCGGCTCGACGACATTTCGCTGGGCGAGGTGCGCCTTATCATACGCCGCTACGCCGAGATGACTCGGACGCCGCTCACCGGCTCGGCCGACTCGATCGATCCGGGCGACGAACACGTCAAGCAAGCGGTCCGAAAGGCGATGGCGGGACTCGACGAGACCTTGGACGGCCTGCGGCGCGCGTGGCAGCGGGTCAAAGACCTCTAGGGGGCCGGCCAGAACCCCGCCCCTGTTTCCGCCACCTCGCCATGACACGCGCCCGCCGTTTCCGCTGAGCAGAACAGGCCCGCGCCATCCAATCATCAGGCACCGGCCCCTCGGGCCACATTGCGTGTATGAACGGCTCCATGATCGCGTCGTCGAACAGATCGCAGAAAGAGTCGTACAACTGCGCGTGGTTCTTCATGCGCCGCTCATCGGTGTAGTCCACGCCCAGTTGAACGCCATCGAGATCGATGAAGTAAAAGCGTTCCCCGTCGTCGGTGAAGACATTCTTGCCTGACAAGTCGGCGTGGTAGACGCCGCTGGCGCAAAGAGCATTCACCGCACCCGCCAAAGCGTTCAGGAACGCGTCAATCGTCTCGCGTCCCGCCGAAGCCTCGGACAGGGACGCCGCGTGTTGTTCGACGTTCCGGAACCCATCCAGGTATTCGCTGACCATGGCATTGCCGGTGATGACTCCCCCCCACCCCGTCTCGATGAAGGCGACCGGCCTCGGCACGAGCACGCCGTGGCGGGCGAGGTGATGGGCCGCGAGCCAACCAGCGCGATAGCGCGCGCGCGCGAACGTGTGTTTGAGAACCCCGAGCCCTCCTTCCGTCCGGCTCGACTTGACCACCCAATCCCCCACACGCCGCGTCAGGCTTTTCTTTGATTCTTTGAGCACGGTTCCGGGAGAACGCACTGCCGCCAGCACGGCGTCCACACCGATCCCCGCACACACCTGCATGTGCACCGTGCCACGGCGTTCCGTCCGCACTCCCTCGTCTGTCCCAGGTCGACTCGTCATCCGCCACTATTACCTCGACACATAGTCCGAAAACGTCCCCTTGGCGCGGTACAGCCGATCGAGCCAACGAGGAAACGCATCCGCGCCATATCCCGCGCACAGCGCGCGGAACAGCGGCCCGGGTAAGTCGTGCTTCTCAAACGACCGCCGCAAACGCAGCAAATTGCGCGCGCGAAGCCGGTCGGAAACAACGGGCAAACGGGACGCATTGTCAAAATCAATCAGATATGCCCGGTCTTCACCGATTAGAATGTTCTTCACCTGCAGGTCCGCGTGATAGACCCCCAGTTCGTGCATACGTCGAATGAGTTGCCCACATTCGTCCATCACACGCTCGGCCTGCGCTCCGCGTTCCCGAGCGTACTCCAGCAAGGTGGTCGAAGCAATCTCGTCCGACGCGATCGCCCCGCGGTACCACAGACCGCGCCTTTGCCAAGCCGCACCCAACACCACAGGCACCGACAGCCCCTCATCCTGCAGAAAGGCATGCACTCCAAGCTCTCTAAGCGGCCTGTTTTGAAGAAGATACGATTCCTTGAGAAAATGGCGTATCACACCGCCCCGGCGATACCGGCGCACCAACCCTGAACCATTGGGATACGCAAAACGCATAAGGGCCCCGCGACCGCCTTCCCCGGCCGGGTGGCAACCTTCCCCCTCAACGAGAGCCGCCGACACCACATCGGCCCATTCCTCACGGACAAGGGCCTCGGCGCCGCCTCTCGAAATATGCGTAAAGCCTGCCAACATGGCCCACCACCCACGGAGTCCGCCGGAAACATCACACACAACAGGCGGTATCATGCGCTACGAGCCCGGCAGAATCAACCACATCGAGGTGCGATTTGCTGTCCTGATAGCATCGTGGTATATTGGATATAGGCGGATCGGGACGATCATGTCCCGGATCCGAGTCGTTGCAGAGTCTATACAGGTGACGACACGTTATCTTGATAAGGAATAGAGCCATGAGAAAAGCAGCCTTGGCACTTGTTGCCACACTCCTGCTGTCCGCAAGCGTATCAATGGCGGACTCCATCACCTTTGACGGCAAGACCCTCGACGGAGTCTACATCCGCGAAGGGCAGTCGATGTACTATGTGCAGACCCCGGCCGATGGCAGAGTATTCTCCGTACCCAAGTCGCCGGACGTTCAAGCGGCCCGAACAGAAGACCGGGCCGCCCGGGACGCGCTGTTGGCCGAATGGCGTTCAAGCAAAGCCGAACGGGACGCGCAGCACGCACCCGCTGCCGTAGCGCCGCCCAGACTCGGCAACATGCCGGCCCCGCACGTGTCGGCCGCCGTGGACATCGCCCCCCAGTCGGCGAGACGACGCGCTTCCGCTCCCAAGAGCGGCGCCGTCGCCCCCCCCATCAAACTTACCAACATCCCCCTCGGCGACGCGCTCGACGCCACGCTGCGCCCGATGAACCTCGACTACTCGGTTGAAGAGGGCTATCTGTGGATCAGTACCCCGGAGCGCATTCGCCGTGAGCCGCTTCAACACCTCCAGACGCGCAACTACCGCACACAGTTCCTAAGCTCGGATACGCTTCCGAAGATCCTGGTCACGAACCCCGGCGGCCCCGGCACGCGCACCTCTGCGCAGATGGGCGGCGGTTACGGCGGAGGCAGCCGTGGCGGCTATGGTGGCGGCGGCGGTTATGGTGGCGGCGGCTATGGCGGTGGTGGCCGCGGTGGCGGCGGCTACGGTGGCGGCGGCCGCGGTGGCGGCGGCTATGGTGGCGGCGGCCGCGGTGGCGGCGGCCGCGGTGGCGGTGGCTATGGTGGCGGAACGGTGACCTTCAGCAACATTTCCGATTTGTTCGGCACAATCGACGATCGCCGCGTGGGCGAAACGCCCGCCGTCATCGGAATGCGCGGGGCCTACACCCAGTACCAACCCCAACCGCCGAGCTGGTCAACGGTCGGTCGCCAGGGGGGGCGCGTCGCTCAGGGCCGATAGCCCCGCCCGTTCCTCGACGAACAACCCGATCGCGACACCCTCGAGCGTCTGTTTGAGTTGTGCCATGTTACGCGCGCCGATGATGGAGGAGGTGATGTCGGGATGGCTCATCATCCACGCCGGCGCCGGCCATCAACCCGCATGCCGTGGCCAGCGCCATGACGGCGACCACTCCGCGCCGGCCACACCACAAGCCTCGCCGGACGCCGGGCAGTGCGTTCAGAACGTGCCGCGACGAGGTGAGGCAGGTCTCCCCCCACCCAGAGCGGTACAACGAAAGCCATCAGTGGATGCCACCAGAAGACCAACAGCACGACGTGCAGCCACATCACCCCGGCAAACGGTACGGCCAACTCCAGCCCCCAGTCCGGCGCCCATAGCACCTTGGTGATATACGCCTCGTACATCCCGAACAGAGCCCCCGCGAAACACAGGCCCGGCCAGGTGAGGCGCCGCGTGCGCGCCAGTATCGAAGCCAGGCAGACGAGATGGAGCGTATACAAGGGCGTGACCATCAATATGCCCCAGGGTAGGAAGAACGGAAACCGGTCGGAACCGCACGTCACTTCAGCGAAGGCCGTCGACAGCATTCCCAGCACAAGCCAGAACGCGGCCTTGGTCCTCGCGGATGGCGGCCTCGCGTCCGTTGATGCCTCAGGTGCGTTCTGAATGTTCGTCCACAAGCCGTTCATCGGCATGCCGCCATTGACGTCAACAGATTTGACAGCTATAGTGCGTATGTAACCGGGGTTCAAGCCGTGGGAGGGTTATCCTTGTATCGCATGCCGTATCTTGCGGGTGTTGTGCTGCTGGCAACCATGGTGGGGGCATATGGGCAAGACGCCGACTTCGGAGATCTGCCGGATCCGGGCTTCCCGACGTTGCGGGCTTCCGCGAGCGCGGGGGCGGACCGGACAGGCCCGTATCATCTGAACACAACTCACGAGTGGATCGGCTTGGGGCCGGGCGGAACGACAATCGAACCGGATGCCAAGGTGATCGACATGGACGAGGACGACGCATTCGGTCTCATCACCATCGACAACATGTACGAGCAGGGCATCTTCATGCAGATGGGCCAGGTGTCGGTACCCGTCACGACCGATTCAGATCCGGCTATCCGCTACCTCAATGTGGCCGCGGACCTGAACGAAGATGGGCAATTTGAGTCTTTTTACTACGGCCCCGACCTGCAATGGGAATGGCTGGCTTGCAACGTGCCCGTCATATTCCAAGACGAAACCAAGAGCGTGACGTCCCGGTTCGTGCTGGTCACGCCGCTGGCCACCACGCCGTGTCTTCGCGCCACACTAACGACGGTCCCGATCGACCCGGCTCTGTTCGGAGTCAACGGATGGGACGGCAGCGGCCCGGTAGGCGGATTCGCCCGAGGAGAAACCGAGGACCAATGCCCGGGCGCACCGCCTGACACCATCATGTGGGAAAGCTGGCAGGGCGTCGAGTTGGTCCCGCCCGCGAACCCGCCCGCCCGATTCCCCGAATGGAATCCACCGCCGCCGAGCGCGCCGGTGTCGCAGCGCCCCAGGGCGGCCGAACCACCGCCGTTCCCGTTGGCGAACGGCCCTGCGGAGCCCTTCCGGCCCGACCCCACGACCACTCCGCTTCGGGCGGACGACCAGCCGCTCGCGGCGCCTTCGCGCGATGACGTCAACAAGATGTTCGACATGCCCGACATCAAGCCGGGCCCGAACGGGTGCGTGCCGGCCGCCACCGCCAATTCCATCCGGTACTTGATGGACCAGGCCGGGCTCACTCCTGAAGGCAACGGCGGCGAGATCAACCGCGGGATTCAGGAAGAGCTTAAGCGTGCCATGGAGACAACGCCGGAAAACGGCACGGCCATCTCTCCCGACCAGCCTGACCGGTGCAAGTTTCTCCAGGGCGCGGCGCGGGCCAACCTGCCCAACGGCGTGGGCGAAAGACTCGTGACTACGGTGCAATCGAACCCCAGCGCGGCCGACATATGCAAGGCGGCCGCCGAAGGGAAGGGCGTCGAGATCGTAATCGCCAGGTTCGACGGTCCCGGCATCAACCCGCCGCAGAACCCCCAAGGCCACATGGTCACTGTCGTGGGTTGCGTGAAACGCCCCGACGGCACCTATGAATTCAAGTACCACGACCCCGAAGACCTCAGGCAGGGGGATAATCCTGGCGACACCGTGTTCCCGCCCCGGGAGCATTCGCTCATCGTGGCCAACGGCGGCTTGGAATCCGACAGAGGCGGCCTGCGCATCATCGGCGCGCCCGGCCGCTACGAGGGCATTGAGAGGATTCACTACGTTGCCTATGTCTTCGTCGAGGAAATCGCCGAGGAGGGTGACTTGGGCGCCGAGGCGACGAGCGACAGTCAACGGTGCGAGGCGGGGCAATCTGTCACCTTGCGCGCCGATATCGCAGGAAAGGCCGACGGCTACACCTATCAGTGGCTGAAGGACGGCCTGGACATCCCGCAGGGCACATCTGACACACTCACCATCCCCGCGTTGATGCCCGAGAACGAGGGCGCCTACAGTTGCTGGGTGTACGATGGCATGGGCACCTTTCAGACCACGCCACCGATTAACATCGCCATCAACGAGCCACTACCCACGCCCATCAAGTACGGACCGCTCCTGGCCGCGGTATTGATGCTGGGCGTCGCAGTGCTCGTGTTTGAACGGCAACACAAACATTCATAAGCACTCCCGTGGCTTCCACGACGCGCTTTCCCGCCCTGTGTAAGCCTTCTTCTTAATCACCCAATGCCGCCTGCCCGTTCATGCGGACCCTTGCGGCGGATCCAACGTAGCACTATAATCCATTTCTCTTTGTTCTTTGCCGCCTATTCGGATTTGTGAGGGCCTATGGCACAGCAATTCATATTCACCATGGTCGAGTTAAACAAGATCTATGGACAAAAGCAGGTTTTGAAGGACATCTACCTCAGTTTCTTCCCGGGAGCCAAGATCGGCATCGTCGGCGAGAACGGCTCGGGCAAGTCAACCGTCCTGCGGATCATGGCGGGCGAGGAACGGGATTTCCAGGGTGAAGCTACACTCACCGATGGATTCACCGCGGGTTACGTTGCCCAGGAACCCCGGCTCGATATGACGATGACAGTGCGCGAGACCCTGGAATCGGCTTTCGCGAAAACAGTGGCCCTCATCAAGGAGTATGAGGAGATCGGCGCCAGCATGGCCGAGCCCATGGATGACGACGCAATGCAGGCCGCCTTGGATCGGATGGGGGCACTCCAGGACAAGCTCGACGCCGCGGATGCATGGAATCTCGATCAGCGGATGAACCACGCCAGCGAAGCGCTGTGCCTGCCCGACGACGACCGGGTGATCGAGACCCTCAGCGGCGGTGAGAAACGCCGCGTGGCCTTGGCCAGGGTCTTGCTCGAACGTCCGGACTTGCTGTTGCTCGACGAGCCCACCAACCACCTCGACGCCGAGACGGTCGACTGGCTACAAGTGCAGTTGCAGGACTACCCAGGCACCGTGATCGTGGTAACCCACGACCGCTATTTCCTCGACGACATCACCAAGTGGATTCTCGAACTGGAGTCGGGACACGGGATCCCGTACGAGGGGAACTACTCGTCTTGGCTGGAGCAGAAGCTTGCGCGCCTACTGACGAAGGAGAAGAAGAGTTCCGGGCGTACACGGGCGCTCGAACATGAGCTGGCCTGGATCAAGATGAGCAACAAAGACCGCCACGAACTGTCGCAGGCGCGGCTGAGCCAATACGAACAACTCGTCGCCCGTGAATCGGCCCAGTCCAGTGGCGATGACGCCACCATCCAGATTGCACCTGGTCCTGAGTTGGGCGATCAGGTCATCGAGTTCCGGGGGGTCGCCAAGCGCTACGGCGGCACCGTTCTCTTCGATACCCTCAGCTTCATCATCCCCAAGGGCGCCGTCGTCGGTATCATCGGGCCCAACGGAACCGGCAAGACCACCATGATGCGAATGATCGTGGGTCAAGAGCAGCCGGATGCGGGCGAGGTCGTCGTCGGCTCGAGCGTGAAGATATCCTATGTGGACCAAGAGCGCGCTAGTATCCAGGGGGACGTCAGTCTTGTCGAGGAAGTGGGTGGCGGGGCGGATGTCCTCAAGTTGGGCAAACGCGAGATGCCCGTCCGGCAGTACCTGTCGCGATTCGGGTTCCGAGGACAAGACCAGCAGAAGAAGGCAAGCGAGTTGTCCGGCGGGGAGCGCAACCGCTGCAACCTGGCCAAGCTCTTGAAGGAAGGCGGCAACGTCCTGTTGCTCGACGAACCGACCAACGACCTCGACGTCAACACGCTGCGTCTGCTCGAAGAGGCCATCGCCAACTACGCGGGCTGCGTGCTCGCCATCAGCCACGATCGCTTCTTCCTCGACCGCATCTGCACCCATTTGCTGGTGTTCGAAGGCGAGAGACAGGTACGCTTCTT
This sequence comes from Nitrospiraceae bacterium, assembly GCA_011682535.1. Classification (GTDB taxonomy): domain Bacteria; phylum Hydrogenedentota; class Hydrogenedentia; order Hydrogenedentales; family SLHB01; genus JAACEL01. The sequence goes on from JAACEL010000006.1 coordinate 7,658, forward strand.
CCAGGGCAACTACCAGGATTACGAGGCCTGGCGCAAAAAGACGCTTGGAACCGCACTGTTCGAGAATCGCCGTCATCGTTACCGCAAACTTGTCAAGAGCTGACGGCAGGGCACAATTGTTTCAGCAATAGGGAGGGTATTGAGCATGTGTCTGAAAAATCAGAGTGCGTTGGCGTTGTTCGCGAGCGCGTTGTTCCTTGCGGGCCTCGCGGCCCACGGGGCAGAGCCAGAGGCCGGCGGCGTGATCCGTGTGGGAATGATTGGCTTGGACACGTCCCACGTGGTCGCCTTTACGCGCTTACTCAACGACGAGTCGCACGCCAAGCACGTGCCTGGCGCCAAGGTCGTGGCGGCCTACAAAGGAGGGAGCGACGACATCGAGTCCAGCTACACGCGGGTCGACAAGTTCACGGAGCAACTGAGTTCCGAATTCGGCGTCGAGATCGTGGATACGATCGAGGAACTCTGTACCAGAGTCGACGCCATTATGCTGGAGAGCGTCGACGGGCGCCCGCACCTGGAACAGGTCAAGCCTGTGTTCAAAGCCGGCCTCCCGGTATTCATCGACAAGCCGCTGGCGGGATCGCTGCGCGATGCAATCGAGATCTTCCGCCTGGCCAAAGAATACAACGTGCCCTGCTTCACTTCCTCTTCATATCGCTTCTACGAAGGACTGGTCGATCTCAAAGCCGAAGATGTCGGGGAGATCCGTGGCGCCATTTCGTACGGCCCCTGCTACATCGAGCCCCACCATCCCGACTTCTTCTGGTACGGGGTCCACCCGGCGGAGGCGCTGTTCGCGGTGATGGGAACGGGTTGTGAGAGCGTCGTGCGGACCTCAACACCGGACACGGATGTGGCGACGGGAGTGTGGGCCGGCGGCCGAGTGGGCACGTTGCGCGGCCTGCGCAATCAATCGACACCCCACAAGGTCATCGTCTTCGGAACGAAGAAGGTCGCCGAGCAGTTGACCGGAGGGGACTATGCGCCGCTCATCGTGGAGGTCGTGAAGTTCTTCCAGACGGGCATAGCCCCCGTGTCGGCCGAAGAAACCATCGAGTTGTTCGCCTTCATGGAGGCGGCCGACGAGAGTAAGCGCCAAGGCGGGATCCCGGTTCGCATCGCGGACGTGATCAAGGCCAACGGAGGTTGAGACTGCCGGAAAGCACTTGAAAAGAGCCGGGGCCGACGGTTAAACCGTCGGCCCCGGTTGTGTTCCGCGTGGTGCTCGATCTTACGATCTTAGAACATAGACACCATGTTGGCGAATGCCCGCGTGACCGGGAAATCGCTCGGGAAACGGATAAACCGCACATGCCCGTCCATGAACAGCACGTTGGCACCGCCGGGGATGTGGTTGTACTCGTCGGCGGCGGTGCTGACGAGGTCGAACATCACCGGGATCTCGCTCTGCGCTCGGGCCGACGCCGCCGGATTGTTGATGTCGGTGATGAAGAAACGCTCAATGCCTTCACGAAGGCGGTAGAGCGAGATGTTACGGCCCTCGGAATTGTCGAAGTCAAGGTCCGTGTCGTAGACGTTTACGTTCACGCCGGCATTGAATTGGGAGCCGAGAAGGCCGCTGATCAGGTTGATGAAGCCTACATCGAGCGGGTCGCCGATCGCTGCAAAGCCGATGGGCGCGTTGGGGTTGTTCGGATCGGCGCCCGCGATGAGGTAGCCCTCGCCGGGGGTGCCATTGAGCGCCCAAGCTAAGTACATGTACGACTCGGCCGTGAAGGCGCAAGGATCCGTGGGATTCAACCCCTGAAACAGCAATTCGGCCGTCGCGGCGCCCGAATCGGACGGACAGACCAACACGTTGACATCCGTTAAGTACTCCGGATAGATGGCCCGGCCCTCCGCTACGAATTCAGCGTCGCCGTTGCCCGGAACTGCCTGGGCGGGGTTCGTGTAGCCGCAATAGCTGTAGGAGTCGACGACGGGCGTGGCGGCCATGTCGTACGACAGTACGTGGGCCATCGACGGGAACTTCTCTCCCTTGGCCTCGTTGGAATACATCTTGAAGACCAGTCCCATCTGCTTGAGGTTGTTCGCGCAACTGGCCCGGCGCGCCGATTCGCGTGCCCGGGCAAGCGCAGGAAGCAGGATCGCGGCCAGGATTCCAATGATAGCAATCACTACCAGGAGTTCAATTAGAGTAAAGCCGTGTTTCCTCATGCCTAGAGCCTCCTTGTTGTTGACTACTCGTCCTGTAATGCTTCGGATTACTTAAGATACTAAGCAGTTCGATGGTTCCGTTCTCAGTCGGGTATGGGGCCTCCTTTCTCATGGTTATAGCGAAACTACACGCCGTGGAGGCTATTCAAACCTCCATTGAACGTTGGAACTGCGCCATCCGCATGTGGAGTGCCCGCACTCCATCCGGGAGCACTATATCGGAAGAACCGCAATTCGTCAAGAGTTGGTAGCAGAATCCGCACTTGTGTCCCTTGCAAATATAACTCCTTCAACGCGTTGTCGACATGACGTTCGCGCGTGTTTGCGGTCACCGCTGTGCCCAATCGTGTCCTGCTTGGCCGTCGAAGCGGCACGAATAAGGACTTGAGCGCAGGAGCCAGTCATTTGCTTTTCCTCGGGAAAAATGGGGATACTTGCCTTCTGCGAGTGTGTCGTACGGTCGGGGAGAGGGCGGGCCCTGCACCCAGGCCACATAGTGAAGGGTATACCTCGATATGAATATTTTCATCGCGGGAGGCGGCCGCGTGGGCTTTCATCTGACCCGCCTGCTGTGTGCAGAGAACCATGACCTTACCGTCATCGAGACGGGGGCTGACCGTTTGGAGCAAATCGACTATGCGCTGGACGTGAAGACCATCCAGGGGAACGCGGCTTCGGTGATGCTTCTCAAGGAGGCGGGAGCGGAAGACGCCGGCCTCTTCGTGGCGTTGACGGGGCGTGACGAGGTCAACCTGATCGCCGCGGCGGCGGCCAAGGGCTTGGGGGCGAAACAGGTCGTCGCCCGGGTCGACAACCCCACGTACATCGAGTCCAGCTTGCTCTACGAGACGATGATGGGGCTGGACTACGTGCTCAGCCCGGACGCGCTTGCCGCGCTTGAGATCGCCAACTACATCGAGACGTCCGGCATCGTGGCGGCCGAGTACTTCGGGCGCGGGCGCGTCCAGATGCGCCAGATGCGCGTGTCGAAATCCCCCACGGTCCGGGGCAAGAAACTGCGCGACGTGTGCCCGCCGGGCGGGGGCGTGCTTCTGGGCACCATCAGCCGCCGCGGCGAAATCCTGATTCCGCACGGCGACACCATTGTGAAGTCCGGCGATTTGGTGACCCTGATCGGCCGGAGCGAGGAGATGGACGCGGTCCAGAAGCGTTTCCAGGGCACCGAGCCCCGGAGCGGGCGGATGGTGGTGATGGGGGGCGGCAGTGTGGGTTTGCACCTCGCTCAGGCGCTGGAGAATCGGCGCCGCTCGGTGAAACTGTTCGACTGGCGGATGGATCAGTGCGAGCAACTGGCTTCGGTGCTGAAGCGCACAAAGGTGGTCTGCCGCGACGCGACCTCCCGCGAGGCCCTCAAGCAAGAGCATGTGGACGGCGCGGGTGTCTTCGTGGCCACCACCAACGACGACGAGCGCAACATTATGGCGGCGGTGTTGGCCAAGGAGGTCGGCGTAGACCAGACCATTGCGGTCGTTCACCACCCCGACTTCGCGCCCCTGGTCGGCAAGCTGGGCATCGACCACGCGGTGACGCCCCGGGCTTGCATGGCCAGCCGGATCCTCAAGCTAGTGCATCAGGAAGGCTTGACGTCGCTGGCCGTATTGGAGGAGGGTGAGGTCGAGATTGTCGAGGTCACCGTGGGCGTGAACGCCGCTATCGCCGGCCAGCGATTGCGCGATCTCAAGTCCAAATTGCCCGACCGCGCGCTCGTCGCGGCGATTGTGCGTGGAGACGATGTCATTGTTCCCAGCGGGGAGGACACCTTGGAAGGCGCTGATTCGGTGGTGTTGATCGTGGGTTCCGATTCGCTGGAATCGGTACTGAAGCTGTTTTCACGATGAACTATCGCCTTCTCGCCAAGTACCTGGGGCATTTTGCGATCGCCATCGGCGTGCTGATGTTACTGCCCGCGGCTTGGGCCGTCTACTTCCGCGAGTGGAACGCTCTCCTTGCCTTCGTGCTCTCGGTTGGCCTGTCGTGTCTCTTCGGGGCCGTACTGGCGCTTGCCGGACGCAACGCCCCCGAGCGCCTCTATCAGCGTGAGGCCTTGGGCTTGGTGGGGTTGTGCTGGCTGGTTGCCGCGGCACTGGGCGCCATGCCCTACGTGTTCTCCGGGCTCTTTGGGCCGGTGGACGCCTACTTCGAATCCATGTCGGGGTTTACGACGACCGGGTCGTCGGTCTTGGTCGATATTGAAGCCACGGCCAAGAGTATGCTGTTCTGGCGCTCCTTCACGCACTGGTTGGGCGGCATGGGAATTGTCGTCTTGTTTATCGCCGTGTTGCCCTATTTGGGGGTGGGAGGAAAGCAGCTCTTCAAATCTGAGTCGCCGGGCCCCGATCCCCAAGGGCTGCGTCCGCGCATCAAGGACACCGCCTCGATCCTATACAAGATTTACCTGGCCTTCACCGTAGCGGAAACTTTGGCCCTGATGTTGGCGGGCATGAGCTTCTACGACGCCCTGTGCCACACCTTCGGCACCTTGGCCACCGGCGGATTCTCCACGCGCCAAGCCAGCATCGGCGCCTACGACAGTGTCGCCGTCGATGCCATCATCATCTTCTTCATGTTCTGCGCGGGCGCCAACTTCGTGCTCTACTTCGCCATGCTGCGCGGCGACTGGAAGGCCCCTTGGAAAGACACCGAATGGCGCGTCTACCTCGGCGTGCTCGTTCTGTGCACCATCGCGGTTACCCTCAGTCTGCTCGGAGTCGGGGCCTCGGGCGAAGAACAGATGCACTATCCTACGGTCGGCTCGGCGTTCCGGTACGCCTCCTTCCAGGTGGTGTCGATCATGACCACCACCGGCTTCTGCACAGCCGATTTCGACCAATGGCCGCATTTCTCGCGGATGCTGCTGATTCTGCTGATGTTCGTGGGCGGGTGCGCCGGATCGACCGGTGGGGGCATAAAGATCATCCGCATCATCATCCTGCTCAAGATGGCCTACTGGCGCCTGGAGTATGCCTTCCGCCCCAAGACCGTCCGCGCCATTCGCGTCAACGGCGCCGTGGTCGACGACAACGTCCAGCGCACCATCTACGCCTTCTTCGTCCTGTATCTGCTCTGGTTCGCGGGCGGGACGCTCTTCATGTCATTCTTAGGTCTGCCGTTCCAGAGCGCTGTGTCAAGCGTTGCGGCCACATTGAACAACATTGGCCCGGGACTGGAACTGGTGGGCGCTACGCACGACTACCATCTCATCCCCGCCGTTGGCAAGGTCTTCCTGTCCTTGTGTATGGTGCTGGGGCGTCTGGAGCTGTTCAGCATCTGCGTCCTCTTCGTCCCCGCGTTCTGGCGCCGATAGACCTTCCTGACGATTCTCTTGGCCTGAAAAGTGCTCACCCGCGGCGGTGTGTGCTATCGTGCTTTGAGACGATCTCCAGAAACGCTCAACGAGGTGACAGGTGATGAAAAAGACGATCAGACGACGTACATTCCTAGGGCAGACGGCCGCGGCGGCCGGACTCTTCACCATTGTGCCGCGGCATGCCGTGGCGGGATCGGGCGAAACACCGCCAAGCGAAAAACTCAACGTGGCGGGTATCGGCGCGGGTGGGCAGGCCGCCCACGATCTGGACAAGGTGTCGCGGTACAGCAACATCGTGGCCCTGTGCGACGTAGACGAGAAGCAGGCGCGGGAGTCCTTCGAGCGCTGGCCGGACGCCGCCAAGTACAAAGACTACCGCGTCATGCTCGATAAGCAAAAAGACATCGACGCCGTGGTCGTGGCCACTCCCGACCATATCCACGCCCCCGCGGCGATCGCCGCCATGGAATTGGGCAAGCATGTATACGTCGAGAAACCCATGGCGCACAATATCTATGAAGTACGCCGGATGATGGAAGTTGCCCGGCGCACGAAAGTGGCCACGCAGATGGGCAATCAAGGCCATTCGTTCTACGGCTGCCGCGTCCTGCGTACGTGGATCGAGGCGGGCGTGGCGGGCAAGGTGCGCGAGATCCACTCCTGGACGAATCGCCCGACCTGGCCGCAGGGCATTGACCGCCCGGCGGACACGCCTCCCGTGCCGCCTACGCTGGACTGGAACCTGTGGCTGGGCCCCGCCCCGGAGCGTCCCTACCACCCGGCCTACGTGCCGCGCAACTGGCGGGGCTGGTGCGATTTCGGAACCGGCGCGCTGGGCGACATGGCCTGCCACATCATGGACGGCCCGTTCTGGTCGCTCGACCTGGGGTTCCCGACGCGCGTCGAAGCCGAGGTCTCCGGTCCTAGCATCGAGAGCTACCCGAAGTGGTCGATCATCCGCTACGAGTTCCCCAAACGCGGGAAGATGCCGCCGCTGACGTATACCTGGTACGACGGCGGCAAGATGCCCGAACGCCCCGACGAATTGGAGGAAGAGCGCAGGATGGGTGACAGCGACGGCGGCTCGTTGCTTATTGGCGACAAGGCCACCATCATGACGGGCACCTATGGCGGCGGCGTGCGCGTCATTCCCGAGACGAAAATGAAGGCCCTCAAACGCCCGAAGGTGAAGTATCCACGTTCCCCCGGACAGCACGAGGAGTGGATTGAGGCCTGCAAGGGCGGAAAACCGGCCGGATCAAACTTCGAATACGCCGGCCAACTCACCGAGATGGTCCTGCTGGGCGTTCTCGCGTTGCGGACGGGCGGTGTCATCGAATGGGACGCGAAGAACATGAAGGCGACCGGCCTTCCGGAGGCCGATCCATTCATTCGACGCGAACATAGAGAAGGCTGGCGCGTCTAGGCGCGCTACGCCTGAGTGCATGCGAACCGGGGAGTTTGACATGAATTCAGGGCAGACCTGCGGAAGGGGAGCGCTGCTTTTCGCCGCGCTGCTCGCGCTATCGATATCGGTTCGTGCGGACGACGCACTGGCCGAAAATCTTGTCGACAAGGCAGGCATCTCCCGTGGCCTCTGCGTGATAGTAGGCGGAGCTGGGAACGGACTCGCGTTGAGTGTCGTGGCTTCCAGTCAGTTTCTGGTACACGCCCTCGATGCCGATCCCGCCGCCGCCGATACGGCACGCGCCTTGGCGGTCGACCGCGGCCTTGATATCGCCCGCGTCATCTTCGAAACGGCCCCCCCGGGGTACCTGCCGCACGCCGACAATACGGTCGATCTTGTGCTGGCTGTAGACCTCAGTACGGAAGAGGAAGCGGCCCTGTCGCCCGCCGAGATCCTGAGAGTGCTGAGGCCGAACGGCCGGGCCATCGTGGGGAAGTCCGCTTCTGTGAATGCAGGGAGCTGGCGGCCAAAGTGGACACGGGGTTCTGATCGATGGGAGGCCGTCAAAGATGATGACGGCGCCTGGCTCGTGCTGACTAAGCCTGTCCCGTCCGGGATGGACGACTGGAGTCATTGGGAGCACGGCCCCGACAACAACCCCGTGTCGACCGACACCCAAATCCGCGCCCCGTACCGTTCGCAGTTCTTCGCCACGCCTTACTACATCGCAATGCCCGCTGTCACGACCGCGGCGGCGGGACGTACGTTCACTGCCATGGGCCACATCGCCCATCACGAGCGTGAGGAGGAATGGCTCAACACCCTCCTGGCCCGCAATGGCTACAACGGCCTGGAACTCTGGCGGCGGCGCCTCCCCAGCGATTATCTGGTACACCGCTCGGCCTTCGTAGCCACGCCCGACGTGTTCTACATGATCGCGCCCGGCGGCGACGGCTGCCTGATGCTTGACCCGGAGTCTGGAAGGGAGATTGGCCGCATACGGGTTCCCGAGGTCCGTGGCGCCTGGAAATGGATGGCGATTCAGGATGGCGTCCTCTATGCTCTTGCGGGGGTGGAGGCGGATCCCGCTGAAACCACCGTGGTGCGTAGCACGTTCCCCGCCTGGAGTTGGGGTGAACTCAGTCAGGGCTACTACCAGCGCCCCCGAATCCCCTGGGGATTCGGGGAAACCGTGCTGGCCTACGACCTGCGGAAGGAGCGGCTGGCCTGGACGCACGAATCCGAGAATGCCCTGGATTCCCGGGCTATGGCGATTGGCGGAGGGAAGGTCTTCCTGTACGCACCGGACGGTGGCATCACGTGTCTGGACGCGGCCACGGGGGCAATGGTGTGGCATAACGGCGACGCCGACCTGCGCTCGCTGATCGAAGCGCCCGGCCGGGGGCTGGGATCGACGCCGGGATTCCGCACCACCTGTTTTTGCATCTACACCCCTGACGCCCTCTTCTACGAAGCCCAAACCCGTCAGAATATCGTGGCGGTCTCGCTGGAAGACGGGTCGCTGATGTGGCACCGCGGTAAGACGACCAACAATCCGAACGTCATCTACTTGGACGGGAAGATACTCGTCGGAATCGGACCGGAGGGCAACACGCTGCTGCTGGATCCCAAGACTGGCGAGACTATCGAGGACTTGGGGTTCCGCAAACGCTCGTGCGTTCGTCTGACCGCCACGCCGGATTCGATCTTTTGCAGGGGGTGGCCGGAGGGGCTTACCCGTTACGACCGGAAGGCGGGGACGGTCCAATTCGACGGCTCGGTGCGGCCCGCATGCAACGACGGTGTTATCGGGGCCAATGGCCTTCTCTACATCGGTCCCTGGTTGTGCGACTGCAATCTCTCCTTGATGGGCACGCTCGCGCTGTGCTCGGCGCCCGCGGAACCGGTGGCGGTGGCGGACAACGCCCTTACAGTTTACACCGGAGACCTCACGAGCGTGGCCGGTTTCGACTCAGACGAGAACGATTGGGACGCCTATCGGGGGGGCGGCGCTCACAGCGGCTCCTCGGGAGCGAGCGTGGAGGCTCCCTTGCATCCGCTCTGGACCTGGCATCCACGCCAGGCCTTCGCTCCCACCGCCCCGACCGCGGCCGGTGGCCTTGTGTTTTTCAGTGGGGATGACGGCGTCGTGCGCGCGTTGGACGCGGCTACGGGAGCCGAGCGATGGACTTACGCCACCGCAGGCCCCGTCGTCCAGCCGCCCACCCTGTGGGAAGGGCGCGCTTTCATCGGTTCGGGCGACGGCTATGTGTACACGTTTGAAGCGGCCACGGGGCGTCTACTCTGGCGTTTTCGCGCGGCGCCGGTCGAGCGGCGGATCATGGTGTACGGCCGTCTGTGTTCAACGTGGCCGGTAAACAGCGGCGTTCTCGTGCATGACGGCGTGGCCTACTTCGCCGCGGGCATCATCGATTACGACGGCACGTACGTGTATGCCCTCGACGCCAGAACCGGCGACGTCCGGTGGCGCAACGATTCCACCGGCCACCTGGATCCCTCGCTTCGCAAGGGCGTATCCGCACAGGGCAACCTGGCCGTCATGGACGGCGCCTTGTGGATGGCGGGCGGCAATCTGGTTTCGCCCGCGAAGTACGACCTGGCGACGGGCGAGTATCTCGGCCCGCCACCCGGTGATGGTTCGCCCCGTACCAATCGTGGCGAGGAGATCGGCGTTCTTGGGGGCGATTTCCTCGTCTTTGGCGGCCGTTTGCGCTATTCCGCTTCGGGCAATGTCGTCAACCCAGGTTCGTTTGCCATGGCGAGCGAGCCGGGCCAAGAGTTCGGCCTGGCCAAGGGACGGAGCGTACCGGCGTGGGACGAGAGCCTGATGGTTTTCACGGCGAACCGTGAAGCCCCGCCGTCCGCCTATCCAGCGCCTCAATTGCTCGACCATATGCGCAAGTCTGAAGTGCGAACGCTGCCGGGGCCACCAACGTGGACGGCCGGTGATCTGGCCGGCAGCCAGACCATCGGGCTGGCATTGTCCAAGGACGTGGTCGTGGCGGCGTGCCGAACGCCGCAACCACGCAACTTGACTCCTCGATGGCGTGTGTGTCTCTTGGATCGGGCCGACGGGAGTCTATTGTCCGAACACGACCTGTGGAGGCCGCTGCGTCCCAACGGCTTGGCCCTCGATCGGGATGGGCGCGTGTTGGTGGCTGGCGCCGATGGCTCGCTGGCTTGTTTGGGAGGCCGCGCAACCTTCCATGTCCGCCTGACTGAATTGCTGCGCTTGGCCAAAGACGAGGCCCACAAGGAGTGGGCGGTTGGGCAGGTGATGGAAGCGTTGGACAGTGTGCATGACGCTCAGAGCCGGACGGAAATCATCGACGGGCTGGCTCAACTTGGGATTGACGTGATGGCTGGGCCGAGGGAAGCCGGGTGCGTGACGCGTTGGCGCGTGTTGGGGCCCTTCGCCTGGGGCGACGGAAACCCGTTGGACGAGCAGTTCATTCGCGAACGTGAAGTGCGTGTGGGCAAGCCGGTGCGCACGGGCGATACCGAGCTTCACTGGGAGCCCTACATCTCGACGCACCCGACTGGTTTTGTGGACCTGGTGCCTGTATACGGGCCGCGCGCGGCATGCGTGGCGTACGCGTACGCGGAGGTGGTGTTCGACGAACCATCCGACGTGTTGCTGAAGATCGGGACAAACGATGGCTTCAAGTGCTGGTTCAACGGGGAGGTCGCCGGGCGTTTCGACGGTGGCCGGGGATACGTCGCCGACCAAGACACCTTGCAGGTGCGCACCAAACCTGGGGTGAATACCATTCTCCTCAAGGTAAGCCAGATGGGCGCTGGATGGGGGCTCGGTGTCCGAATCACTGACACTGAAGGTCAGCCCTTGGCGCTGAATGTGGGCACTCCCTAGCATGTGGGAATCAGGGCTGTTGGCCCAGCGTTAGAGTTGGAGAATAGCTGGAACCTGTAACAAATGCAGGAAGCAGGTGGTGAATGAACGCCAGAAGAATCCTCTTGATACTCTTGAGCGTGGGTGGCGTGTGTGCGCTCCCGGGCGACGCTTGTGACAGCGGAACGGTTCGTGACGCGGCCTTTCTGGCCAAGCGCGACATCCATCGGCTGTGCGTAATCGTCAACGAGGGTGACGATGAGGGCGTCGCGCTCGAGCAGCGCCTGGAGAAGTGGCTGGAAGGCCCCGCCAAGGATCTCAACGCCTCCCTCGTCAAGGTCAAGGCGAATGCGCCCAACGTCCCCTGGGCCGACTTCGGGCTGCCCGGGCCACCGCCCAGCGTCCCGGTCGTTGCGATGATGGGAGAGTTCCCTTCGTCTCCCCGCCCGTTCCTGATCGACTATTGGGAACCGGGGCCTTCGGACGCGGACCTTGCAAACGTTCTCGATTCTCCGGTGCGCCAGGCACTCAAACAGGCGATCCTGGATTACTGGGCCGTGGTGCTCTTCTCGCCCAGCGAAGGCAACGACGCGGCCATGACGCAGGCGATGCTCGATGCCGTAACAGAGCGTTGGGCCAAACAGCAGCCACCCGGGGTCACCGTGGTACGTTTCGACCGTAGCGCGCCCGAGGAGCGCATGCTGACAAAGTTCATCGGCATTCGTCCTGACACGGGGGACTGGGCAGGGGTCGTGTTTGGACGTGGTAAACTGATGGCGCCGCCTCTGCGAGGCGAGGACGTAACCGAGGACAACCTGAACAACCTCATTGAACGACTTGCGGTTCCTTGCACGTGTCTGCAAGAATCCACCACCTACGGTCTCGACATTCCTATGACGTGGGAAGAGTCGCTGGATTCCAAGGTCGTCGCGCTGCTGCCGCCGGGAGGCTATACCGAAATGACCGTTGGTGAGCGCGTCGCTGCGTTGGAGACGCAGTTGGAGGCCGAGATTGCGGACGAGGATCAGCGGATCCTCGCGGTGGCTCTGATTCCACTTATCTTGGTGGGATTGGGCGCCGCGGTGGCGGTTGGAATCGCCCTGTGGCGGATCAAACTCAAGAGTAGCCGTTCTTCGGAGGCTGGGTAGTGCAGGGCATGACGATCGGACGCCTGATCCGGCGCGAAATGCAAGGGGCCAAAGCCAACACGGTGCTGTGCTTCACCACGGTGGTGATTGCCACCGCCTTGCTCGTGGCGATGGTGGGGATCAGCCGCGCCTCGGTGGACGCCACCCGCATCAGCATGAAGCGCATGGGCTTCAACTTGCTTATCCTCCCCAGCGGCACGGATCCCGCCCGCTTCCAGGCCCTCGATTTCCAGGACAAGACGATGCCCGAGGAGTACGTCACCCGTCTGGCCACCCAGGGCACGATTCTGGCTCAACACTTCGTTGCAAAATACCAAAAGACCATTCAGGTCGATGGTTGCACCATGGTCTTGACGGGTGTTCTTTCCGAAACCATCAAGCACGACACGAAGAAGAAACCGATGGACACCGCGTACGAAGTGCCCGAAGGCAAGGTGTTCGTCGGCTCAGCAGCCGCGAAAGCGACGGGCGTACAAGTGGGGGACACGCTTACGGTGCTTGGGGAACCGTTCGAGGTGGCCAGAATTCTCGACGAGGTCGGCATCATCCCCGACGACATTCGCTTGTATGCCTACCTGCACGATGTCCAACGCTTGGTCGGCGCTCCCGGCCGGATTAACGCCATCGACGCGCTTGCCTGCTATTGTCCCGTCGCGGTGGACGACGTCCTCGCGGCGCTCAAAAACAGTATCAACGAGGTGCTCCCGGACACCGAGGTCCAGCCCTACAAGAGTATCCTCCTCGCGCGTCAGAGCCAGCGCGCAATGATGTATCGTCTGGAACTGGCTGTCCTCGCGATCGTCATGGCCGGGTCGGCCGCGGCCATATGGGGACTCACCTACCAGAACGTGCGTAACCGCCGCTATGAGATCGGCGTGTTGCGGGCCCTCGGCGTACCCGACCGCCGCATTGCCATGCTGTTTGTGGGCAAGACCCTTGCCTACAGCATCGCGGGCGCCGCGCTGGGCTGCCTCTGCGGCTACTACGCTGCCGTCCAGTTCAACGTCGCCGAGCGCCCGATCTCGGTGCCCGGCAATGTCTGGCTGGCCGTGCTCGTGGCGACTCCTTTGATGACAGCCTTATTCGCTCTGCCGCCCTTGGTAAGCCGTTTGGCCCAAGATCCGCTTGACGTGTTAGGGGGCGCCGAATGATCCGGCTGGATAACCTCAGCAAGCACTTCCGCAAGGGCGACACCGTCGTTCACGCGCTCGAAAAGGTCTCCATCGAGGTCCCGCAAGGACAGCTTGCCTTGTTGCGCGGGCCGTCAGGGAGCGGGAAGACCACGATCATCAACGTCGTGGCGGGGCTCACCCGGCCCACGTCGGGAACCGTGGCCGTGGGTGGCCAAGACCTGGGGGCGCTGAATTCCCGCGAACGGACCGCACTGCGCGCGAAGAGCATCGCGGTCGTCTTCCAGATGTTCCACCTCGTACCCTATCTGACGACACTCGATAATGTCCTGCTGCCCACCTTGGCCGCTCCTTCCGCTGACGCCGGGACACGCGCGCGCCAATTGCTCGACGAACTGGGCATGACCCCCAGGGTCAACCACTTGCCCCGGGAGTTGTCAGCGGGCGAACGTCAGCGGTGCGCAATGGCAAGGGCCATTCTGAATCGTCCCGACGTGATCCTGGCCGACGAGCCAACGGGCAATCTGGACGAGGAGAGCGCCGCCCACGTGCTCGGCATGCTGGCCGCCAGTAAAGCGGAGGGGGCGACGGTGTTGGTAGTCAGCCATCAACACATCGACAGCATCCCCGCCGACGTGGAATTCGAGCTGCGCGGTGGCCGGCTGCTGAACGGACCTCAGTAGATTGTTGTGCGCTTCCATTCCTTGTTCGACATGTCCAGATAGACGATCTCCTGGTCCCTGTGGAACTACTCCAACACACTCACGCCCCTGCTCGCCACGAAAACCGGCCGTTGAAGGGACGCCCGTAGCGGCCGATGATGCGCGGGCCATCGAGCCATTATTATCCATGCCCCTCCGTCATGAATTGACGTCGGGAAGCGACGCCACCGCGACCTCTTCCCGAATGACCTCGATTCCGTTGAGTATGGGCCCTTCTCCGGAACCCGGGGCTGGGGTACTGGGCGTCAGTTCGACGTGCAAGGTGTTTTCGACGCGAATCCCCCCATATTCTTTCACCACGGCCGCGTTCGGGCCACCTGCCTCGGCTACGATATCCAGACGCTCAGTCACCGTGTTCCCCTGCAGCTTGACGGAGAACACACGCGCGCCCGGCGTTGTGTGCTTCGTTTCCACGAAGTACAGACGCACCGTATATACAGCGGGCGCCTGCCCGTCTTCAAGCAATGGGAGTTTGCAACTGGTCATGCCCTCACAACCGGAGGCCAACAGCCACGGCTTGTCGGTGTTCTTAAACTCCACCCCCTGGAAGTTCACGCGGAAGAACGACGGGGTTCCCAGGAACTGCTCCTGGAGGTCGAAGTTGAGTCCGTATTCCTGCCACGAAGTGCTGGGGGGATGCGGATAGGCGAACCACATCGTGCCGTCCTCGTCGCGCCAGTCGCCCGGAGCCCCGAGGTTAATCGCCAAGTGTTTGACGGGTGTCAGGTTGCCATGTTGCACCAGGAACGACCAGGTCTTCTGCTCTTTCTTAGGCTGCAAGACCACCGTCGAGCGGATGGGGTACGAGCAGGTGCAGCCGGCGCTGGCTTCGGGGAACAGCAGGAGGCCGTTGGCCGGGATCATGTTGATCCAGCACCCGGGGCGGATCCCGCCGAACGGCAGCATGCCCTGGTCGCGCTCCACGTCGTAGTACCAGAGATGGTAACCGCGCAGAAAAAACATATAGGGCGACGCGCTCGTCACACTGCAGCAGTGCCCGGGGCGCACAAACTCCCAAGTCGACTCCGCGCCGGTGATCGGGTGGGTACGTTTCTTGATGGCGCCGGTACGCAGGTCGCACGCGCGCGGCTCGATCAGGATGGTGTCGCCCATGATGACGGGACGGCGCAGGTAGTTGAGCGGACGCGACCAGATATCGCTTCCGTCCTTTGTCGACACGGCCGTAATGCGGCGCCATTCCAGCTTGCCGTCCTTGAAGAGACCGCGATCGTGGTTGCTGAAGCAGCCAAAGAAGCACAGGACCCCATCGGCCGCCGCGAGCCCAAGCCGGTCGCCGCCGCAACCGGTCAGATCGATGACGCGCTCCCAGACCCGCTCGCCCGTAGCCGCATCCAACGCGACCACCAGGCGCACATCGGCGTCCTTGGCGTCATAGGGAGTCTTGGCCCTTTCCCAGACGCCGCGTTCCATGAGCGCCTCGCGTTCGGCCATGGCGGCTTCCTTCTGTGCGTCCGTGACGGCGCAATCGGCCAGGAATACCAGCCCGTCGGCGATGGCTATCGCGGGATGTGCAATAGGCCCGCCGTCGTAGCGCCAGCGAAGGTCGCCCGTCTCGGTGTCGAGGGCGAAGAACGTGTTGCTGGCCATGATACGATCGGTGACGGCCCCTTCCGGGCTTTGCACACTGCCCCAAGCGGGCCACGGACTCATCGCCCGCCACATCATCCCGGACTGTTGCGCCTCCCAATAGGCCCGGCCGTTGGGTTCCGGGTAGGCGGCTTTGAAGCGCGCGAGGTCGTCGCCATACTTCGCCGCGATTCCGTTTCGCTCCATGGTGCCATCCAGGTCTACCCACGACCGCGCTTCTTCATCCACGATCGCGTCCCACAGTTCGCCGTAGTCTTCCCGGAGCGTGGGAGCGACGGTGCCGAACAGCGTGTCGTCCACACAAGCGATGTACCCCCAGCGGCGGGCATTCTTGCCGGTGGTGGTGGGGAGTGTGTAGGTGCGCATCGTCTTGCCGGTGGCGGGATCGAGCCGCACACACTGGTCGTAGGCGGCCACATAGAGACCGTCGCGCGCCAAGGCGATGTTGCCCATGTCGGAGTCGACCCGCACCCGCAGGGCGCCCGGCAATTCCGTCTGCCAAAGCCGAACGCCGTTATATGAGTCGTAGGCCATCACGACGTTCTCACCCTGCACGAACATGCGCCCGTCCATGGCCAGCGGTGCGGCGGGGCGGGCGTGACGTTCCACCATGCGCTCCGGTCCAGGTGCGCCGAACCACAGCGTCCCCAAGGAGCCCCGAACGCGTTCATCATCCGAACATGCCGTATTGGCTGCGTTGGCGTACAGGTGCGTCCACTTGCCTTCACCCTCAAGCGCACCGCGCGTGATTTTCACCCATCGCCCGTTCCCGGCCACGACCCCGGCCTCGTAGTCGCCAAACTGCGACAACCACGCTTGGACTTCGACCGGGTCTGGAAGCTCCTCGTTCACACCCGCCTCCTCGGGGCGGCCGAAGAAGCCCACTCCGCCGTGGGGCTTCAACAGGCGGAGCATCTCCTCACGCGCGCCGGGAGGACGCGTGGTCGTAAGAATCCGTTCGGAGACGATCAGGTTTGCGAAGTAGTCGGCGTAGGGGAGCTCCGATAGGGCGGCTTGGTCGAACGTGACGCGGCTTCCGTAGAGACCGGCGTCCACCAAGAGCGCTCGGGCGCGTTTCACGCTGTCGGGGTCATTGTCGACGCCGACGATACGCAGGTTGGTCCGCTTTGCGAGTTGGAGCGCCAGCTCACCGGTTCCCGAACCGATCACCAGGCAGAACCCGTCGGTGACCCCGGCTTCCGCGACGATCTGGTCGGCGGCTTTCGCGCACAACGCTGCGTGCTTCTCATCGGTGGGGAGAGACGTCTCTTCAGTTTCTTTGGAGCGTGAGGATTCGGTGCTCGTCGTTTCTGGAGCATGGGCAAAGGAGTGAATGCTTCCGGTGTCCGTACTGACCAACAGACGACCGTTAGCCACGGCGATCCCGCAGGCCCTTCCGTTGACCGGTGCGCTCCAGACCTCTTCGCCGGTCGCCGCCAACGCGGCCGAGACGCGGCCTTCGCCGCCGATGAGAAGATGGTCGCCCGCCATGGCGAGGGCATCCTGCATGTCGCACGCACGCCGCCAACTGTGGACGCCGTCCTCGATGCGCCGTTGCTCCTCGTTTAGCTCCTTGATACGCGTGCTCGCGGCCCTAATCCTATCCTCGAGCGCCTTTTTTGCCTCGCCCTCAGCGGAGCGCACCTGCGCCTTAAGGGCGCGCAGGTCTTTCGCGATAGGGGCGCGTTCTTCGAACACACGCGCGCGCGCGGCGCCAGCCGACTTGAAGGCCGCACGGTCCAAAGCGACGAGTTCCTCGAAGTTCAGTAGATAGGCATAGTCATCCGCCACCACCAGGTGTGTGCCAGGGAACCACGCGTAGGCGGCGTCGCCCACACGGCTTCCCGAAGCCTGATCGTAGGCGCGCTTGGCTTCCACGCCCGCCACCACGCGCGAGTCGGTCAACAGCGCCCAAGTGCCACCGACTTTCCCGCCGGGAGGAAGGTAGTAGCGAAGCGCGCCGGACTCCCGGTCGAAGGCCGCGGGCATCGCGCGGCCGGACGGGACGAACAGCGAGTCCTCAGACAACAGGAAAGCCCCCTGGGGAGAGATGCCGCCGAATTCCTGTTTGTATCCTTCTTCACCCACGGTGTCGTTGCGCCAGAGCAACGTGCCGTCCGCCGCGTCAACTGCGCAGATGAAGATACTCTCGTGCGGGAACACACCGGCGCCGAAGTACGCGACTCCGTTGTCGACCGCAACACCCGTGCGAACCGGCCACAGCGAGATCATCTTGCCGTTGCCCACGACGCGCTGGTCGCGCCACGCCGCCCTGACCTTCCATACGAGCGAGCCATCCGCGGCATTCAAACAGTAAACGCAACCGTCGTCCGAGCCTATGTAGACGCGCCCCTCGCTGACGGTGGGCGCAACCCGGATGGGGCCGCCGGTGATGAACGTCCAGCGCTTACTCGAGTCGGAGGCGTCCAGGCAATACACGGTGTTGTCGGCCGACGAGGCGAAGTAGACGCTATCTCCCGCGGCGGCTACGTGATAGGCTTCGTCGAAGCGAACGCGCGCCTTCTCTTTCGCCGGATTGGTCCAGGCGGGCTCCGGCGCATCCGTTGGCTGGAATGTCCAATTCGCCGACAGAGGGAACTGCAACTGTTCGCTGGTGATGGCGCTACGTGCGTTGTCGTGGCGAAACGTCGGCCAGTCCTCGCCGATAGCGGGGAAGGCTCCCAGTGTTAGCAACCCGGCCATAATCAAACAAAGCGTATGATCCAGGAGACGGCGCGTAATTGCACGATTCAGCATGATTTGCACTCCCAATGTGGGGCCATTGGCCCATGATGCGGACCGTTGCACATGATGTCTGCTAGAATGCTCCCAAGCATTGCCATTGTTCTCAGAAGCCCCAGCTCCTGATTGTCGCCTATCGTACCAATGTCACAGGCGCGCTACAAGGAAACGATCATGCTTGCTTTCACTGAGGCCTGTTTGCCTGCTATAATCGTGCTTTGAGTCCGCACAGTATATATCTGAGGTGAAACTGTATGAAATCTGTCCAGTTTGGCGCGGGAAGTATAGGCCGTGGGTTTATCGCACAGCTCTTCTTCGAGAGCGGCTATCAAACCACCTTCGTCGATGTCCTGCCCGGCGTCGTCAAGGCCATTCAATCGCGCCGCTCCTATCCCATAAGAATCGTCGGAGAGATCTCCGAAACCCGGATCATTGAGCAGGTAGACGCCATCTTCGCCAGCGACACTGAGGCGGTGGCCGATGCCGTGGCCTCGGCCGACTTGGCGGCGACGGCCGTGGGTGTCAACGTGTTGCCCCACATCGCCCCGCTTCTGGCGCTGGGAATCGAGCGGCGATTCGTGGATCCTGATGCCGCACCGCTCAACGTGATCATCTGCGAGAACATGCTCAACGCGGGCCCGTTCCTTCGGGAAAAAGTACGCGAGCACCTGCCTGAGCGCTTCCATAGAGCGTTGGACGCGTACGTGGGTTTCGTGGAGGCCTCGATTGGGCGCATGGTGCCCGCGATGCCGGATTCCGGAGATGACCAGGATCCGCTGCTGATCTGCGTGGAGGCCTACTGCGATCTCCCGGTAGATTCCAGTGGATTTCGTGGCCCGATTCCCACGCTGGCCCACATGAAGACGCGGGACAACTTCGCGGGGTATGTTGAGCGTAAGCTGTTCATTCATAATGCCGGACACGCGACGGTGGCCTACCTGGGTTATCTCCGGGGGCACGAGTTCGTGTGGCAGGCGGTGGAGGACGAGAAGGTGCGCGCCACGGCCGACGCCGCCATGGCCGAGAGCATTGCGGCTCTCGTCAAGAAACACGGCTTCACCGAAGCGGAGCTGGCGGAGCACTGGCAAGACTTACTGCGCCGCTTCTCGAACAAGCAATTGGGCGACCAGGTTGCCCGCGTAGCCAAGGATCCCTTGCGCAAACTGGGTCCGAACGACCGCCTGATTGGCGCGGCGCGCGCGTGTCTGGATCAAGGGGTCGAACCGCTGTATTTGGCGTTTGCAGCCGCCGCCGCAATCCGCTACGATCTCGCGGATGACCCGGCGGCCCGGGAACTTCAGAAAATCCGGCATCGGCACGGTCTCAGGGGAGTGCTGAAGCAGGTGTGTCATATCCCCGATGATTCTCACCTCGCCGATCTCATTGTGCAAGGTGAGCAACGCCTTCGAAACGAAGGCTGGACGGAGTAAAGGAACCGATAGGATCATGCACGAAATCAGAATGCCCCAGATGGGTCAGTCCGTTGAGGAAGCCAGCATCGTCGAGTGGCTGAAGCAAGAAGGCGACGCTGTTGCCCAAGATGAGCCGCTGTTCACAATCCAGACAGACAAGGCCGAGATTGAGTGCGAGTCGACGGCCTCGGGTATCCTCCGGAAGATCCTGGTCGCGCCGGACGTCGAAGTGCCGGTGTTGACCGTTGTGGCCCTCGTTGGCGAGGCCGGCGAAGCCATGCCCGACTTGGACAAATACGGCGTCGATGGCGCTGCAGCGCCTGCGGCGCAAGCTGAAGCTGCTCCTGCGGCCGGACCGGTGGCGGCCCCTGCGGCTGAAGCGCCTGTTCTCGTTGCCGCCGCCGCCGCACCGGGCGGACGTGTCTTCGCGTCGCCGCGCGCGCGCGCCAAAGCCGAGGCTATGGGCGTTGACCCGGCCACGATCGCCGGTTCGGGTCCTGACGGCCGCGTGCTCGAGGCCGACGTCGTCATGCCCTCCGAAGTCCGCGCGACACCGGTCGCTCGCAGAGTGGCCCAGAACCAGGGCGTCGATCTGGCCTCCGTCGAGGGTTCGGGCGTACGCGGCAAGGTCATGAAGGCCGACGTGCTCGCTGCCGCGCAGGCGCCGGTCGAAGCGGCCGGCCGCGTTCCGCTTACGCCGATGCGGCGTATCGTCGCCGAACGCATGGCCGAGAGCAAGTACTCTGCGCCTCACTACTACATGACGATCGAGGTCGACATGACCGCCGCTAAGGGTTTGCGCGCGAAGGGTGGCGGGTTCAAGCCCTCGTTCAACGACATCGTGCTCGCGGCCGTCGTCAAGACTCTGCGCGTCTTCCCCGCCGTCAACGCCCGCTGGCTGGGCGACGCCATCGAAGAGGTGGCCGACGTCAATCTGGGCGTCGCGGTGGCCCTGCCCGAGGGGCTCATTGTGCCGGTGATTAAACAGGCCCAGCGCCTCTCCCTCGAAGGCATCTCGGCCCAATGCAAAACCTTGATCGAAAAGGCCAAGACAGGCAAACTACTGCCCGACGACTACCAGGGCAATACGTTCACCGTGTCGAATCTGGGCCCGTTCGGGGTGGAGCACTTCACGGCCATCATCAACCAGCCCGACAGCGCCATTCTTGCGGTGGGGCAGATGAAGGACCGCCCCGTGGTCTTGAACGGTGGGATTCACATTCGTCCCATCATGAAAATGACGCTTTCGAGCGACCATCGGGTCATCGATGGCGCCGTGGCCGCGCAGTTCATGGCCATGCTGAAAGAGACGTTGGAGGAGGCGAACCTCTAGTTTACGGGCGGGTGGTTGTGGCGGTGGTTTATTACATACAATGGAATTTGTCCGAGCGTATTATGCCGGGCGTAACGCGAGGAGCTATCAATGGTTTCATGCGATGTGGCTGTGGTTGGCGCTGGCCCTGGTGGGTATGTGGCTGCCATACGTGCGGCGCAACGTGGGGCGAAGGTGGTCGTCATCGAGCGTTGGGGATTGGGCGGGGTCTGTCTCAACGTGGGATGTATCCCCACCAAGACGTTTATCCATACCGCCGAGTTGTACCGCAAGCTGCAGCACGCGTCGGACTTCGGCATTGAGGTCGAAGGCGTGAAGCTCAACATGAAGGGGCTCCTTAAGCATAAGGAAGGCGTCGTTCGCCGCAACAAGGCAGGGATCCAGGCCCTCTTCAAGTCTCACGGCATCCAGGTCGTCAAGGGTGACGCCCGCGTGACGGCCCCAGGCGTCATCAAAGTAGACAAGGAAAAAGTCCAGGCCAAATCGATCATCATCGCTACCGGCGGATCCCCGGCCCAGATTCCGGGCCTCGAGATGAACGGCAAGACCGTCATCGGAAGCGCCGAAGCCCTCGCGATGACCGAAGTCCCCAAGCGTGTCGCCGTGATCGGCGCGGGCGCGTTGGGTGCGGAGTTTGCCTGTGTTTGGAACGCCTTCGGCTCGGAAGTGACGCTTATCGAGATGCTGCCCACCGTCCTGCCGCGTGAAGACGAGGAACTGGGCAAGCTGTTGGCCAAGAGCTTGAAGAAGCGCGGCATGGATGTGCGCACCGGCACGAAGGTGGCCAAGTTGAGCGAGTCCAAAGGCGGGCTGACCCTGAAGCTCGAGGGTGCCAAAGCCGGCACGATCGAAGTCGATGTCGTCCTGGTCGGCATCGGCATCCAGTGCAACTCGCAGGTCGTTACCGAAACCCCTGGCCTCGGCGTCGAGGTCAACCACCGTGGCGGTATCCTGGTCAATGATCGGATGGAAACCGGCGTTCCCGGTATCTACGCCATCGGCGACGTGATCGACAAGACCTGGCTGGCGCATGGCGCCTCCGCCGAAGGCATTGTCGCCGCGACGAATGCGACCGGCGGTGACGTGCGGATGGACTATCGCGTGGTGCCCGCGTGCAACTTCACCTCGCCGGAAGTGGCCAGCGTCGGCCTGACCGAGAAGCAGGCCCGTGAGGCCGGGATCGACGTTCGAGTCGGCCGTTTCAACTACGTAGCCAGCGGCCGCGCCCAAGCCATGGGCGAGACCGAAGGTATGGTCAAGATCGTCGGCGACACGTCGACGGACGAGGTAGTGGGTGTCCACATTATGGGCGCGGAGGCCGGTGAACTAATCGCGACGGCCGCGTTGGCCATGTCCATGGAGGCCACCGTTGAAGAGATCGTTCATACGATCCACACGCATCCTACGTTGTCGGAAACGATGATGGAGGCCGCGGAAGACTATTTCGGCATGGGGATTCACACCCCTGCCGTGAAGAAGAAGTGAGCGGAC
>JAACEL010000128.1 GCA_011682535.1 Nitrospiraceae bacterium
ATTAATCGTACGTATAACGTCTAACCAGCCGAAGATACGGGAATTCGCACCTTTTCGGCCGGATTTGTTAGCCTATTCGCACGCCATGGGAATCTAGGCTAGGGCTCTTACCGGTGTGGAGTGTGTCGCTTGGACTCAACCGCTCTGTCCATGAGAAGCATCTCAAAGCGTTTTCCCGGCACATTGGCCGTCGACCATGTCGATTTCGATGTGCAGGTGGGTGAAGTGCATGCCTTGATGGGGGAGAACGGGGCTGGCAAGTCCACGTTGATGAAAACGCTGACCGGCTGTTTTGACGACTACACCGGCACGATACGGGTCGGTGGCAAGGAGGTGGATATCCATTCGCCAGCCGATGCGAAGAGGCATGGCATCGGCATGGTCTACCAGGAGCTGAGCTTGGCGCGCCCAATCAGCATTGCGGAAAACCTGCTGGCGGGACGTCTTCCCGGAGGCCGGTGGGGGCTGCTCGACCGAAAGGCCTTGCGGCGTCAGGCGCGTCAATGTCTGCAAGCGGTTGGTCTCGACGTCGATCCGTGCAAGAGCGTCGAGGAACTCAGTCAGCACGAAGCTCAGTTGGTCGAGATTGCCAAGGTTCTGGGCAGCCAGCCCTGTATCCTCATTCTCGATGAGCCCACGTCGGCCTTGTCGCGCGAAGAAGCGCGGCGCCTTTTTGCGCTTGTCCATAACCTGAAGCGCCAGGGCCTCGCCGTCATCTACATCTCGCACCATCTGCCCGAGGTGTTCGAAGTGGCCGACCGTGTGACTGTGCTGCGCGACGGCCGCAAGGCCGGCACCTGCGAGATAGGTGAGGTCACGGCACAATCGCTCGTACAATTGATGGTGGGCCAGGCCATCGACGAGTTCTATTCAGAACGCCGAGCCGTCATCGGCAAGGGCGTGTTGCATGTGGAACGGCTGACGCGCCTTGGTTTTTTTCACGATGTCTCATTCGAGCTACGGCGAGGCGAGATCCTCGGGCTGGTTGGTCTTTCGGGCGCGGGCCGCACGGAGTTGGCCCGTTCGATGTGCGGACTCGACCCCGTAGACTTCGGCCGCGTGACCCTGGGTGGCGAAACTCTCGATCCGGGCAATTATCCGAAGGCCGTGTCGAAAGGCCTGGTCTACCTGAGCGAGAACCGGAAAGAGGAAGGGCTCTTTCTGCGCTTGCCGGTCAGAACGAATCTGCTGGCGGCCCGGCTGCCCTTCCTTTCCAAAGCGGGCATCTACTGCCCGGGCGCGGCGCCGTCGTTGGTCGAACGGTTCATGGGGGAACTCGACATCGTGGCGGCCTCGGACGAGGTGGATGCCGGAACGCTGTCGGGCGGGAATCAGCAGAAGGTGCTGCTGGGAAAGTGCCTTGCAACGGAGCCAGAGGTACTCATACTCGACGAGCCAAGCCGGGGCGTGGACGTGAACGCGAAACGAAGGATTCACCGGGCTATTATGAGACTCGCCGATCGAGGGAAATCCGTCCTGCTCATCAGCTCCGACCTCCCGGAACTGGTTGGGCTTTCCGACCGGGCCTTGGTCATGCGGAACGGACGTATTATGGACGAGATGCGCAAGGAGGAACTGTCCGAGGAGTCGGCCCTGCTCGCGGCGAACGGGCATGGGACATTGCGCCATGCATAAGGGCTTCCGCTTCACATCCGCCCTCGAAATGGCCGGTATCTATCTGGTTGTAGGTATTCTCGTACTCGCCGGCATGGCCGTCTCCCCAAAATTCCTGACCGTGGACAACCTGCTCAGCGTACTTGCCGCAGTGGCCCTGCTGGGCATGGTGGCTTCCGGCATGGCCTTCGTGACCTACTCCGGCAACCTGGCCGACTTGTCCGTGCCCGCCATCATGGCCTTCTCCGGCATCATTACGGTTGCGGCACTGCCCGCGGGACTGCCGCTTGCCCTGGCGGCGGGCATTCTGGCGGGCCTTGCCATCGGCGCGCTCAACGGATGGGTCGTGGGCCGATTCAACGCCAACTCGATTCTGTGGACCCTGGCCGTTGCCTTTTTCATGGAAGGATTCATGCGGTTCATGTGGAGCAACAACCAGGTTTATCCCGACACCGAACCGGGCTCGACCGGCGTGGCCTTTATCGGGATCTTTCGGACTCGCGTCGGGCCCGTCCCCCTCATCGTACTGGTGATGGTGGCGATGTTCATCATTGCCCACCTGGTGATGACGCGTACACGCTTCGGCCGGGAGAGTCAACTGGTGGGCTCGAACCGCGCGGCGGCGCAGACATCGGGCATCCGCGTCTCGCGGGTGGTCCTACTCAATTTCCTGGCGGCCGCCCTCGCGGCGTCTATCGCGGGGATCTTCCTGGCGTCGATGAACAAACTGGGTGTGTTCTACCTGGGCCAGGGCTACGATTTCAGAGCCGTCACGGCGGTGGTCATCGGCGGCGTCATGTTGAGCGGTGGCCGGGGCCGTGTGGCCGGGGTCTTCGGCGGCGTCCTGGTCATCGGTCTGCTTACGAACATCATGCAATTCATCGGCATCACGTCGTTGCGGCAGAACATCGTGGTGGGCCTTGTCTTTATTGCGGTCGTCGGTCTGCAGCAGTACCGGCTTCGCGTACGGGGCAAAGACTATGCCTAAGAGATACGACATAGCGCGCCTGCTCAACGAACATCGCGCACTGCTCATGTTGGCCGCTCTTTGGGTAGTGCTCTCGGCTTTCGTGCCGACCTTTCTCTCCACGCACAATGCCGCCACCATTTTGAAGGGCGCAAGCCTCAACGCTATCGTCGCCATCGGTTTCACGCTCATTCTCATCCTCGGCCAGTTGGATCTGTCCATCGGCGCGGTGGTGATGCTCAGCGGCATGCTCACCATCGGTTTGCAGCCACAACTCGGCTGGATCGGCGCCATTGCCGTGGCGCTTGCGGCGGGCGGCCTGATTGGCTTCGTCAACGGGTGGCTTGTCGTCAAAGCCCGCATCAACTCGTTCATTGTCACCCTGAGCACCATGACGACCGTGACGGGCCTCATGTATCTCTATTGCGACGGGGGGTCGAAATCGGTGAACGATTTCCGGTTTGCCGATTGGCTCGAGACACCCATCCTGCTGTTCCTGCCGCCCATGGCCATCATCGCGTTGTTGCTTGTCGTCGGCTTCAACGTGTTTCTCCATCGCACGCGCTTGGGACGGAACCTCTTTCTGGTCGGCGGCAATCCCGAGGCGGCATGGTTGGCGGGTGTTAAGCGCGACCGGTATGTCATGATGGGCTTCGTGTTGTGCAGTTGCACCGCGG
Source organism: Nitrospiraceae bacterium (assembly GCA_011682535.1). Lineage (GTDB taxonomy): Bacteria > Hydrogenedentota > Hydrogenedentia > Hydrogenedentales > SLHB01 > JAACEL01. Next base: position 3,259 of record JAACEL010000128.1, read on the forward strand.
CGGCGGGGGGCGCTTTGTTTGCTGCCAGCCTTGGCGCCATGACGTCGGCGGCCGTGCTCGGGGCGCGCACGCTGATGACGGTGCTGGCCGCCGTCATCATTGGCGGCACCAAGATGACCGGCGGAAAAGGGAGCGTCCTGAAGAGCTACTTCGCCGTGCTCATGTTGACCACCTTGTTCAACGGTATCGGATGCATCGGCTTGGGGTTTGAAGTACAGATCTTCGTGAATGGTCTGGTGCTGGCCGTCGTGGTCCTGTACGAAGCCTACGCAATACACCGTCATGACCTGCTCAAAGGCCGGCGGCCCGGCCTGATGCAGGAAGCAGAGACAGGCGCCGTTTTCAAGGACGATGCGGTGTCCAACAACATGGAGGAGGTCGAAATGCGCTCCAACAACGACCGGCTCGCTTTGGTATGCGTCACGCTTGTGGCGCTCGCGGCCATCGTCACGAATGCCGTGCTGTATTCCAGGGACATGTCGCGGCCCATTCAGATTACGGTCAGCGCTCCGGGCGCACCGGTGTCTCCCGCGGCCGGTGAAGCCATGCGCGAGCAGGGGGACGACGTGTACGCCCTTCGAGGCACCGACGGCCAGCCCTATCTGCTGCCTTCAAGGGAAGCGGCGGCCATTCCGCCGCGCCCGGAGGATCCGTCGGCACTGCCGGAGACCGACAAGGGCCATTGGTGGGACATCGAGTTTGCGGGGTGGCAGGTGGAGAAGGCTCCTATGCCCGAATCGCCCAAGGACGGGCCGAAAGGTAAGCGGGTCGTCTTGCTCAAAGCGGGCGATCACCCTTACTGGACGGCCTACGTGCGAGGCTTCAACGCCATCGCCGATGCCTACGGCATGGAGAGGAAGATCTTCAACAGCAACTGGAACATGGATCTGCAGGCGCAACAGACCGATCAGGCCATCAACGAACGGCCGGACATGATCATCTTCGCCCCGGTCGACGCCACCGCGTCCACGCTGTTGCTGCGCCGGATCCACCGTGCCGGCATTCCGTGCATCACCTCCAACACCATACCCTGTGATGAGGCCATGAAGTACTGCATTGCCTGGACGGGTCCGGACGACTGGGGGCAATTCCGGATGCTCGCTCGCGTGTTTGCCGACGCGATGAACAAGCAGGGGGGATACGCTGTGGTGCGCCACATGCCCGGCAGTTCGCCTTTCTTTGCGCGCACCTACGCGCCCATCACAGAGCTGCGCGAGTACGCGCCGGACATGAAGCTGCTCGCCATGGACACGGCCAACCTGGAAGCCGAAGGCACCATGCAACTGGTCTCCGCTTGGCTTTCCAAGTTCGGCGATGAGTTGAAGGGGCTGGTGCTGGCCGGCGACGGCTTCAGCATGACGGGCACGCTCGAAGCCCTTCGGGAAGCCGGCCGCGAGGACATCGTCATCGTCGCGGCGGGTAACAGCAAGACCGGTATGGATTCCGTCAAGGCCGGGGAAGTGTTGGCGATCTCGTATCAGTCGGCGGAGGGCGATGGCGCGCTGGCCATCCACTCCGCGGCCAGGTGGTTCAACGGAGAGCATCTCGACCCGGTTGTATATCTGCCCAGGCACATCATCACGCAACAAGACGTGGACGAGTTCATGCCCGCACAGTGGTAGTCCCCGAACGTCGGGGGGCGTATTGTGGCGCGCCGGAAGTTCCAGATTATGCGCAAGATACGCTCCGCGCGCCACGGCGAAGCTTTCAGACGATCCAGGGACAGTAATTGAAAGGAGGACCATCATGACTGAAGTCAGAAACCCGGCGGCCCTGGCGAAGGTAGTCCGGATGAACACGGCGCTACGGCACGAAGAGCCGGATCGCGTGCCGATGGGCGAGTTCTATTGGGGAGCCTTTCTTGAGCGGTGGCGGCGGGAACTCGGATTGGCCGGCGATGCCGACCCCTACGAGCATTACGACCTGGACTGGATCGTCACCGTACCGAACATGGATCCCCATATCCGGCCCTTTGACATACTGAAAGACACCGCCGAGGAGGTCGTGGTTCGCACGGGTTTCGAGGCGGTGGTTCGTAAGCGCTTCGACATGCCCATGCCTGAGTGTGTGTCATGGGATACGGACACGATCGAGAAGCTGGAGGCTTTCGAATTCGACGCTCCCGGGGATCCTCGGCGTTTCTTCGAGGGGGGCGACAACCATATCGCGGGCGTAGGGGACGGCTACGCCCGCAACAGCCCCCCGTGGCGCGACACCGTGCGGTCGCTGCGCGACGACTTCGCGGTCTACGGGAGCATGGTCGAGGCTTCGGAGGTGATGACACGCCTCATCGGCCAGATGAACACCCTCTATTGGATCGGCGAGCATCCTGAACGCTTTGGCGAACAGATCCTTCGGGTGGGCGAGTTCTGCCGGCAGTGCTGCGAGGCGCAGCTAGAAGCGGGGGGCGATCTGATCGACGGCATGGTCATCTGGGGAGATGTGGCTTTCTCAAGCAACATGTTCTTCTCGCCCGACTACTGGCGCACCTACTACCGTCCGGCTGTCGAGGCCATGATCGGCATGTGCCATGATCGCGGCCTTCCCGTCATCTACCACGGCTGCGGAAACGTGAAAGCCATCCTTCCGGATTTCATCGAGATGGGGCTGGACGCCTACAACCCCCTCGAAGCCAAGGCGGGACTCGACGTGGTCGAGCTTCGCCGGGAGTACGGTCACGCCCTGGCGTTTTGCGGCAACAGCAACATTCAGGTTTGGGAAGAGGGCAACGAGGAGGACGTGCGCAAGGAGGTGTTGCGCAAACTCAACGCGGCCAAGGGCGGCGGTCTGCTCTTCCAGTCCGACCATTCCGTTAGCAGCGGCGTGTCGGGAAAAACCTATGACTACATTGTGAAGCTCGTGCGCGAGTTCGGCCAGTATCCGCTGAACCTCGGCGAATACGACGAGCGAATCTGAGGAGGGAAAACATGCAGCGCTATGGTTGGATTATCGGGGTGCGACGCGAGAAGGTTGAGGAGTACAAAAAGCTGCACGCTGCCGTATGGCCCGAAGTGCTCGACATGATCCACGAGTGTGGGATGCGGAACTACTCGATCTACCTGCGTGAACTGCCCGACGGCGGCCTGTATCTTTTCAGCTACCTTGAGTACGTCGGCGAAAACTTCGAAGAGGACATGGCGAAGATGGCCGCCGACCCCATGACGCAGAAGTGGTGGGCCGTCTGCAAGCCCTGCCAGGAACCGCTCGAGAATCGCGCGGAAGGCGAGTGGTGGTCGGAGATGGAGGAGGTCTTCCATTGCGATTGACCTCGCGTGAGCGAGTCCTGACCGTCTTCGCCCATGAAGAACCGGATCGTGTGCCCTCGTGGTGCGGGGCCTCCGAGGAATTCTGGGCCAAGGCCAAGGCGGCGCTCAAGCTTGACGACGAGGCGTTGCTGGAGTTCTTTGGCGACGACTTCCGCCGTGTGAAGGCGGCCTACGCCGGCCCGGCCCGGCCCGTAAAGCACGAAAGGGCCACTTCCCAAACGCCCTTCGGCGTTGAGCGCGAAGGCCTGGGATACGGCCAGCCTATCGAGCACCCCCTCCAGGGCGCCAGCCTGGACGAGATCCACGCCCACCCATGGCCCGACCCCGCTTGGACTGACGTGAGCGGCCTGTGGGACGAGGCGGCCCGCTGGCATGGCCAGTACGCCGTTCTCGGCGGCGACTGGTCGCCTTTCTGGCACGATGCCATCGATTTGCTGGGCATGGAAGGGCTGATGATGGGGATGCTGGAACGGCCGGACGTGATCGACGCGGTGCTTGCCCACATTGTCGACTACTACGCCGCGTCGAGCGAGCGCATCTTCCAGGCGGCCGCGGACCTGATCGACATCTTCTTTTTCGGCAACGATTTCGGCACGCAGCACGGCCCGTTCATGACCGAAGCGCTGTACCGGCGGTTCGTGGGCCCGCACCTCAAGCGCCTGGCCGGGCTTGGCCACGACTACGGCTTGAAAGTCATGATGCACTGCTGCGGCGGTGTGGCTGAACTCTTCCCCATGTTCATCGACTCCGGACTTGACGCCATCCATGCCGTGCAGCCTTCGTGTCTCGGCATGGACCTGCGCCGGCTCAAGGCGGATTTTGGGGACAAGATAGTCTTCAATGGCGCCATCGATTCGCACCATATCCTGATTGACGGCACGCCCGGCACCGTGCGTCAGTCCACGCGGGAAGTGCTTGAGATCATGATGCCAGGCAGCGGCTACATTGCCGGCGCCAGCCACGACACCATACTCGAAGAAACCCCCGTCGAGAACGTGGTGGCGATGTTCGATGCCATCCGCGAATTCGGCGTCTACCCGTAGTCCCCGATAGCCTGTCCTAGGGGTCCGGCCAGACCCCCTCATTAGGACCACGCATTTGCTTTTTCGTGGACAGGATGCTACAAGACGGGAATAGGCTGCGAGTTGCGGCTTTGTGCTGCTTTTGTTGGGATTCCGCGAAAGAGACGAAGTCCGCACCCACATCTGGACGGAGGGACTGGCCGTGGATATTGCGAGTAACGGGCACATTGAGAAGACAGCGAAGGCGGCCTTGGATGCGGGCGATGGATTGTTGCGGTTGGCCCCCACTTGGGTGCCGCGATCCTTCCTGCAGCCCGGCAAACGCCTGAAACTTCATCCGGACGATCTATACGCTCTGGGCAAGCACCGAGGTGGGATCGACGAGCGCTGGTTTGGCTCGACGACGTCGGCCGATAATGAAGGCGCACCACCCGACGAAGGGCTGAGCTATGTTGTCCACGAGGGGAAAAGGTTCACGTTGCGCGACGCCGTGGCCTGTCTTGGCGGCGCCATCATCGGCGATGCGATCTGGGACGCGTACGGGCGCTGGCCCGTCTACAGCAAGTTCTTCGACAACATGGGGCCCATTCCCCACCACCTGCATCAGGGCTTCGAACAGGCCGCACTGGTGGGCCGCGAAGGGAAACCGGAGGCCTACTATTTCCCCCCTCAGCTTAATGCGGTCGGGAACAATTTTCCGTACACCTTCTTTGGCCTTGAGCCTGGCACCACCCGCGAGGACGTTCGACGTTGCATCGAGCGGTGGAATCAGGGCGACAACGGCATCCTGGATCTCTCCAAGGCCTATCGACTGAATCCGGGGACGGGGTGGTGGGTCCCGCCGGGCACCCTCCATGCGCCTGGATCGCTGGTCACGTATGAGCCCCAATGGGGCAGCGACGTGTTCGGTATGTACCAGTCGCTGGTAGAGGGCCGCGACGTGCCCTGGGAGTTGCTGGTCAAGGACATGCCCGAAGACAAGCACCAGGACTTCGACTTCATTGTCGATCAGATTGATTGGGACGTGAACGTCGACCCGCATTTCAGGGATAACCACTACCTCGGCCCGATCGCCGACGGCGACACGGAAAGCGAAGGCTATGTGGATCGTTGGGTCTGCTACGGCACGCCCCTCTTCTCGGCCAAGGAATTGACGGTGCAGCCCGGCGCCAAGGTCACGCTCAAAGACAACGGCGCTTCGGGTGTCATTACGGTGCAGGGACGGGGGCGCATTGGCAGCTTGCCCCTTGAATGTCCATCCATGATCCGCTTCGGCGAGATGACGGAAGACGAAGTCTTCATTACCGCCCAAGCGGCCCAAACGGGCGTCAGCATCGAGAATCTGGGCAAGGAATGCCCGCTGGTCTTGCTGCGCTATTTCGGGCCGAATGTCAACCCACAAGCACCCGAAGTCGGCGTCTACCAGAAAGGATAGGAGTACCATCATGAAACGGATCTCCATCGGCACATGGGCGTATGCCATTGGCCCTTACGCGGACAACCCGGTTCCGTGGGAGGAAATCCTGCAAAAGCTTGGCGCTTTGGGTTTCGACGGCATCGAACTGGGCGGATTCGGCATCCACCCGAATCCCGATAACCTGCCCACCCAAGAAGATCGCGCGAAGTGCAGACAGGGCGTTGCCGACGCCGGCCTGGCGTTCTCGGGGTTGGCGGCGAACCTTTGGGACCAGCAACTGATCAATACGGATGATACGACGCCCTATGTCGAGGAGTTTCGCAAGAATCTCGACTTCTGCGTCGACTTGGGTATACGCGGACTGCGCGTCGACACCGTCCAGCCGCCCACCATCTTCGATGAGGTGGATGCGGACACGGCCCGCCAACGGGTGGTGTCCACATGGCAGCGGTGCGCCAGCGAAGCCGCCGACAAAGGGGTGTACGTCACCTGGGAGTTCGAGCCGGGGTTTGCGTTCAACAAGCCCTCGGATATCCTGCGCATTGTGGACGAAGTGGACGACGACAACTTCGGCGTGCAGTTCGACACCTGCCATGCCCATATGGTGGCCGCCGTGGGCGCCCGTCAGCCTGGCGAACGGGAGACCCTGGAGGGTGGTGCGCTTGAACTGGCCCAGAAACTGCGCGGGAAGATCAACCACCTCCACCTCATCGACTCCGATGGAACCCTCCACGACGATGAGACGAGCACTCACGCCCCCTTCGGTGAAGGGCTTCTCGACTTCGACACCTTGCTTCCCGAACTGGCGCAATCGGGGATTCCCCACGACTGGTGGACCATCGATCTCTGCTTCTGGCCCGACGCCTTCGCCGTCACCGAAAAGTGTAAGAAAGCCGTCGATGAACTGAACGCAAAGTACGGCGGCTAGCGCACCTCGTCTGCGCTCTCGTGGATGCGGATAAGGAGTGATACCTATGTCCAGCAAGAAACTCAACATCGGTCTTATCGGCTACGGATTCATGGGCCGGGCGCACTCCAACGCCTATCTCAAGGTGAACAAGTTCTTCGATCTGGGTTACGAACCCGTGCTGAAAGCCGCATGCGCCCGCAAGAAAGAGAAGCTGGAACCGTTTGCGAAGAACTGGGGCTGGGAGAGCATCGAAACCGACTGGCGCAAACTGATCGAACGTGACGACATCGATGTTATCGACATCGGTTGTCCCAACAACCTCCATCACGACATCGCCATCGCCGCTGCCCAGGCCGGAAAGATGGTCTTGTGTGAGAAGCCCCTGGCCATGAACGCCGCCGAAGGTCTCGCCATGACGGAAGCCGTCGAGCAGGCCGGGGTGCCGAACATGGTGTGGTTCAACTACCGCCGCGTACCGGCCATTTCCCTGGCGAAGCAATTGATCGATGAAGGCCGGCTCGGCCGCGTGTTTCACTACCGCGCGAAGTACCTCCAGGATTGGACCATCAGCACCGATGTGCCCCAAGGCGGAGAATGCCTGTGGCGGCTCGATGTGGACGTGGCGGGCAGCGGCGTCACCGGCGACCTCCTCGCGCATTCCATCGACACGGCGTTGTGGCTCATCGGCGGCATCGACAAAGTAACCGCCATGACGGAAACCTTCGTTAAGGAACGTGCGCTCCAGGACGAACCGGATGTCCGCAAACCCGTGGGAATCGACGATGCGTGTGCCTTCTTGGCCCGTTTCAAGAACGGGGCGTTGGCGACCTTCGAATCCACGCGGTACGCGCGCGGCCGGAAAAATCAGAACACTTTTGAGGTGAATGGTGAGCGGGGTTCGATTTACTTCGACCTGGAAGACGCCCATCAACTCCAGTATTACGACAACCGGCTGGATGACCACGTTCACGGTTGGCAAACCATCCTCGTCACGGATGCCGAACATCCGTACATGGACAAGTGGTGGGTGCCCGGCTGCGTCATCGGGTATGAGCACACGTTCATCAACGCGCTTGCGGATTTCCTCGAGAGCCTCGATACGGGCGAACCGGTTCGCCCTGGGTTCCGCGACGCTCTGGCGACGCAGAGGGTTTGTGACGCCGTGCTCAAGTCCGCCCAGACGGAGTCCTGGGAAATGGCCGAATGCCCCGAGACCGGGACATAAGATGACAGACCGCAATGGCTTTCCTTCCGCCGAAGCGGTGGGAGAGACTCGATAGGCTAGCGTAACAAGATCTTCAGCACGATCAGGAGGAAAGATAGATGAGTGGAAAAGTCTCACGCCGGAGTTTCTTGTCCGCCACCGCCGCGGCGGTGGCGGCGCCGTACATCGTGCCCGCCTCTGCCCTGGGCAAGGACAGCACGACGCCCCCCTCGGAACGCATCACGGTGGGGTCGAAGCATACAAAGAGGGGAAGATAAAATTGATCG
>JAACEL010000129.1 GCA_011682535.1 Nitrospiraceae bacterium
CCATCCCCCAGCCCCAGCGGTTCAGGCACAGGATAATGTCGACCACCTGCGAACCCGAAGAGGCCGCGTATCCCATGTAGCAATACGAGATGGGCTGACTCATCATGGCGTCCAAGCAAGGTTTGGCATCCTCACCCAGTGCCGACAACCGCTCGATCTGGCCCGAAAAATCCTCGTCGAGCCCGATCTCGGTCACGCCCGACCCGAAGAAACCCGGAGGGATACTGTCCAGACGCGCGTCCGACGGGCAGATGGCCACGTTCAGATCCGTCCAGTACTCCGGATACAGCGAAAGACCGTCGAACCCGAGCGAGCCCGCCTGCCCCCCCGCCACCCAGCGCATCTGCGGCGGGAACATGCCCCCTTTGCTCTCGTTCGCGTACATCTTGAACATGAGCCCGAACTGTTTCAGATTGTTCGAGCACGAAGCCCGCCGCGCCGACTCTCGAGCACGCGCAAGCGCTGGCAGCAAGATGGCCGCCAAAATGCCAATGATGGCGATCACCACCAGCAATTCGATTAAGGTGAAGCCTCTTTTCTGCATGATTCCTTCTCCTGATCTACTAAGAAAATCTACTAAGAAAGCTGAGAAAACCATGACCCCGCCGCGCATCAAGATTCCCATCGTTGTCCACGCTACGAGGCTGCGTTCCGGGGCGCATGCCCCAATGAATGCCAGATTAGACCAGCGTCCAGAACCAGTCTTCCCTGATACTAAGGTCAATCTCCCGAATCGTAACCACCCCCAGTATTCTTCAAAGCTTTTCACGCACCCCTGTTTCGTGTCCCGTCTTAGGATCCAGGAGACCGGCCCTATGATAGGGGAAGTCTTTTGGGGGCGTCTGACCTAGAGTTGGATCGTGACGGGCAGACGGATTGGGTCCGCCGCCCAACTTGGCAGCTTCTTAATTTGCAAGGGGAACTGGCTATGAAGACAAAATTGGCAAGCGCATTGGTACTCCTACTGGCCGTGGCCTCCACAGCATGGGCGGGCACGTGCTACATCAACTTCGATGGCGACGACGGCAGCGGCTCAAGTCTGCCGGCTGGCGTCACCTTCGCCGCGACGACGTTCGATGGCGCTACCGCCACTGTCGACCGGGCTGGGGGAAACATTCTGTTCCCTCCGGCGTGGGTCGCCGACGCGGAACTCACGGCTGAATTTACGATTCAGGATCTGAGCGGCTTTCTGGCCGACGCAGGCGATGCCGGATCGTGGGTGTTCGGTTTTCAGCTTGCGGGCGGCGGGTGCTGCTACCCGGCCGCCGTCATCACGAATGATGGCTTGGGCATCACCGACCACACCGTCGTGTTCTCAGAGTGTGGCGTCAACTCCGCTGGCTCCGCCGATGCGCCTTTGGCGGGTAGTTCACTGGCCACACTGCGGTTCGTGGCCGATCCCGTCGCCAACGAGGTGCGAACCTACATCGCCTATGACACCGATGCGACAATCGCCGCGGGCCGTGCCACCAACTGGACGCTCGTAGCCACCTATGGATGGGGTAGCATTCACTTCGGCAACTGGCTTTTTGGCGTTCAGAGCTGGGGCAAGGTCGGTGTTATCGACGACATCATCATCACCGGGGCCAACGTCCCCGATTTTGGCACCCCGCCGCCCCTGCCCGACACCACGGCCCCTGAGATTACACTGCTGGGCGACGCCGTTGTCGCACACCCCTTCGGTCAGCCCTACGTCGATGCGGGCGCCACCGCCTCCGACGACGTCGACGGCGACATCACGGCCGACATCGTAGTCGGCGGCGACGCCGTCGACGAAAACACCGTCGGCCCGTACACCATCACCTACAACGTCTCCGACGCCGCCGGCAACCCAGCCCCAGAGGTCACCCGTACCGTCAACGTCTCGGAGGACAGCGACGAAGACGGCCTGTCGGATCCGTGGGAGCTGCTGTACTTCGGCAACTTGGACCAAGGCCCTGACGACGACCCCGACAACGACGGCCAGACCAACGCGGCCGAGGCCGCCAATGGCACCGACCCAACCGATCCCGAGTCGCGCCTGCCAGTCGGCGGATTGCTCGCGCTGGGCGCCGCGGCCGCGCTGCTGACTACACTGGCCGCCAAGCGCATCCGCAAGTAAGCACAATCCCGAGCCTCCCAAGCTCAGTTCGGACGCCCGCCGCGGGTAACGCCCCTGCGGCGGGCGCTCTTTTGGGGGCCGGTTCGTTTGCGAAGCGGGGAGAGAGGGGGCCTACCCTCGTGGATTCTTGTGCGCGGACTGCATCGACCGCCGGTAGGCACTCGGCGTCATACCGGTGGCCCGCTTGAATGCCGTATAGAACCGGCTGATCGAACCAAAGCCCGACTCGAACGCCACGTCGACGATCTTCACCTCCGTCGTGGCCAGCAGCAACTGAGCATGCGAGATCCGTTGCCCCACCAGATACTCCATCAACGTGAAGCCCGTCTCCTTGTGGAACAACGTCATCGCATAATTCGGGTGCAGGCTCACCGAATCCGCAATCCCCTGGACCTGGAGATGCGATACGTGATTCTCCGCGATGTAACTCGCCATCGCCACCACCTTGCTTAACTCCGCGCGCGTCTCTGGCGGCCGTCCCCAGCGGCTCAGGTCATTCTCCGAGGCCGGCGTCTGCACCCCCAGCGCCAGCCGATGCAGACGCGCCTCGATCTCCAGCAGCGCACTGCGCTTCAGCGCCGGGTCGCCATTCTCCAGATCACGCGTCCAGCGATTGACCAACTCACGATCAATGCCGGACCAGTCTTCGCTCTGTTCGAACGGCATCTCCCCCCCGTAGATGCTCTGCACGAAAGACTTCGGCAATTGCCAACTCAGGAACCACGGAAGCGGAATGTCGATGAACGTTCGTGTCGAGCCCTCTTCCACTTCCAGCCACTGGTGCGGACGCGCCCCCCAGAACACCGCCATACGCGCCGGTGGAATCGAATTCAGACGTCCACCCAGCAGACACACCGCCCACCCCCGATCTGCGAACATCATCTCCACGTTGTCATGGCGGTGGGGCGTTGGTTTCCAGATCTCCGTGCGCTGGACGCAGCCGAATTCGTAGTCTACCAGACGGTCTTCAGGGGGCATTGTGTAGGGCATAGGACGAGTCTATACGACCATCACCGCCCATGCAAACAGCATCTTGGACTCTCCCGCTATGACGGCAATCCGGCGTGCTGCGTCCTTCGGACGGGATGTCCTCTGGCCGGGACCAGGCCACTTCGAGCGATTCTTTCCCGGCTATCCGATGCTCTGCAGTTCGCGCTCGATCAACGCCAACGATTCGAGTGACGAGGGCGGCGTAACGCGCGTTGGCTTCCGCCCCGATTCGATGCACTCGAAGAAATACCGGTGTTCCTGCGTGTAACCGTCCTCACTTGAGATTTCCGGCGTTATCGTCTCGCCATCCGCCGTGTGGATGCGCAGGTTCATGTCGATGCCCGAGTCGAACTCCAGGCTCGCCTTGTCCAACGTCATGCGGAACGCCATCCGGAACGGGAACGTGGCATGCTGTTCCCAGCTCCCTTCGATCGTCACCAGCGTGCCGTTGTCGTATTCGTACGACACCATCACGTCTCCCACGCCCTCAGCGCCGGTGCGAATGCCGCGCGCCGCGATCGTAGCGGGGGGACCGAAAACGTCGTTCACGTAATCTACATCGTGGATGTGCAGGTCCAGCAGGCAGCCGCCGCTCTTCGCCTCGTCCAACAGCCAGCCTTCCCAACTCCAACTGGGCTTCGGGCTGACCCGCGAGAAGTGCGCCCGGCGCACCTTGCCATACGTGCCCTCGCCAATCAGTTCCTGCGCCTTCACATACGCCGGCCAGAACCGGATGCAATGCGCCACGAAGAACAGCCGGTCCGCCTTCTCCGCCGCCGCCACCATGGCCTCACCCTCGGCCGCGTTCACCGCCATCGGCTTCTCGCAGATGACGTGCTTGTCGGCTTCCAGCGCTTTGATCGTGAATTCCTTGTGGAGATAGGTGGGCAGCGCAATCAAAACCACGTCCGCATCGCTCTCCGCCAGCAGCGCATCGCCGTTCGAATACAGCTTCACGCCGTCCAAGCTCGCCAGCTCGGAGTCGACCGCGATATTGCCGCCTCCGTCCGCATCGCCGCTCAGATTTCCCGGTACCCGATCGGCCACCGCAACCACCTCGCCCAGTCCTGCCTTGCGAAACGTGGCCAAGTGCATCTTGCCGATGAATCCAAGGCCAATGATCCCAACCTTCAGCATGTCACTATCTCCTTTCAGCCTTTACTGGGCGTTGCCCTCGATGATTTGTCGCATTTCGGCGGCCACCCGCGCCGCCAGATCCAGGTCGGGCATGCCATTCTCGCCGACGATCACCTCCGCCGCCACGTTGCCGTCATAACCCACCGCACCCAGCGCGCCCAACACCGCCGGCCAGTTTACGTCGCCCTCCAATAGACTGCTCGTGAAGTCGTTCAACGTCCCCGCGCAATCCCGCCGCGAGAAGTTCTTGAAGTGCACCCGGCCGATGCGTTCCGCCAGCACTTCGATCCAGTGTTCGGGGTAGCCCACCAGCAGGCAATTGCCCACGTCGAAGTAGGCCTTCAACCAAGGCGACTCGAACGAGTCCACGAATGCCGCGAATTCGAACGGGCCCGTCAGGAACTTGTTCCAAACGTTCTCGATGCAGACCGTCACCTGCCGTTCTTCAGCCACCGGCAGCACCTCGCGCAGCGATTCCTCGGCCAGCATCCACACCTGCGCCACCGGCACCACCGGCCGCGAAGGATCCCAGCCCACGTCCACGGAGCCGGGCACCACCAGCACCGCATCCGTGCCTAGCAGTCGCGCCGCGCGGATGTAGGACTTCGTGAAGGCTACCGCCGCGCTACGTTCTTCCGGGTCGGGACTCGACAGCGACTGGGTCCAGTAGTGGCCCGTCGCCAACGACCCGACCGGCACGCCCTCGCGCTCCAGTTCCGAACGCAGCGATTCCAGTTCCGATTCCGTCGTGTCGGGCGTCAACACACCGGCCCCGAAGCAAAGCTCGATGCCGTCATAGCCGCAGTTCTTTGCCCTGATGCCTGCTTCGACTACCCCCACTTCGCCTTCAAAGCCGCCGACCATCCAGTAATTGACGTTGAGATTCATCACTCAGTACTCCTTTGGTCCAAACCACGCGGCGCCGCCATGAACTCTCCCGGCAGTCGTCCACTACACGGACCCATTTTACACGTCGGCGGCGTCATTGGGTACCAGGGCGCCCTCGTTCTCGAAATAGGCTGCCACCGTCTCATCCAGTGGCGGAACGGCCAGGGCCACCCTTTCCCTCTGTCGCTCGTGCTGGGTTAGATTTGGGCAATCCGATTGAGCGAAAGCACAGGAATAGCAGGGCTATTCAGATTGATCGATCACGAAGCCCGGCGCGCTGGGCGCTGCCGGGGCAAACGCCCGGCCGCTACACGTCCAAGTATCCGGTACCGCACAAGAGCCGCAACTGGGTCACGCGCCACAACTCGGGCGCCCGTTCAGGTGTCGTCTTCAGGCGCTGGCTCCGGCAACGCAGGATCGGCTTTCGCAACCGCTTCGACAATCCGCGCCGGCGCCGTGTCCGCGGGGAAGTACTCCCGTACTCCCGCCTTCTTCATCTGATCGGACACGCCGGCGCCGTTGCCACCGTATCCATACATGGCCACGTTGGAGAAGGTGCCCGAGGCCTGGATCACGCGGCACATCGTGGTACCGTCCACGGGCTCCAGAGCCTGGCTCACCAGAACCGCCCGGAACGAGCCGCTGTGCAAACGGTAGAACCCGTCGATCAGGCCCGACGCTAGAAACGACTCATATCCCTTCTCCTGGAAACACTCGCACAACGCCCCGCCCGTTTCGGCATTCGAGTCCACCACCAGCACCCGGTGGGCTTCCGGCAAACTCGCCTGCGTGCGCCCTGTCGCCGACAACACGAAGAAGGCGATGCCGCTTTCGAGCAGCGTCTGCCCGGGCACGAATGCCATCCCCATCGTGAACCGCGGGCCAGAGCCCTGATGCACACGGCGCACCGTGAAATCGGCCTCTTCAACGGCGTAGCCATCGGGAAGCACGAAGGAAATCTTGCCGTGCGTGTCCATCGGCAAGGGTTCGGCCGCCGAACAGCGGCAGCCCCCCGTGCTCACGTCGGACACGCTTCCATCGAGCATGGCGTCGTCCAGGTGAATCTGGCAGGGACAGGCGATCGGCACCCGGTCATGCTTGCGGAACGCTTCCGCAGTCATCTGTTCCGGCCACGCGATCCGGCAAAAGGCGTTGTGGGCACGTGTGTCCCAGTCAAACACCACCGACTCGAACTTGCACACACACCCCTTGATTACATACTGAATCGCACAGGCCTGGTTCTCACGGATCGCCGCGTTGCGGCCCGCCACTTTGGGTTTGTCGAGCAGGATGTAGGCCCCCCTACGCCAGCCTCGCACCCACGTGGTGAACTTTGGGGCGGTGGCGCGAAGCGGATTCGAGTGGAAAACCACCGGGCACCCCACGGATAGAAGAGACTCGATATCGATGTCTTCTCGTTTACTCAAGACACTACACTCCGTGCCTGTGGCGCCGATTCAGGGCACCGAGAACCTGCACGCCCGCCCGCTCGCGAGGAGCGCAACCGCCCCAATGGCCGATGACCAAGCACACACCTACTCCCTTACCTTACCATAACACCTTACCATAACGCAGCAAACGGAGGGCACCGCCCGTTGCAGGACACAAGGTCTCGTGCGGGGGCTCGATTGCCGTTAGCCACGACGCCTCCCCCGGTTCTGTTCGAGGCGCGACCGCATCCCTTTCCCGTTCGGGGTAGCCGGCGTTCGCTTACGGGGCCTGCGCTTGTCAATGGCCTCGTCTACAGATTTGATCGCCTCCAGCACAGGTCTCGGCGCCTGCGAGTCGCCGGCATACACGGCGTCCGCAATCTCAGGCGGCGAAGTGGACGGCGGGAAACAGGTGCGCACGCCGGCCTCTCTCAGTTCTTCGTTGGTGCAGTCGCCCGCACCCCCATAAACGTACAGGGCGAGCGACTGGAACATGCTGCTCGCCTGGATGGCACGGCAGGCCGTAAGCCCATCCATCGCACGCAGTCCCTGGCGGAGCAATAGGATCTGTACCGAACCGCTGTACAGGCGGTGAAATCCGTCGATCGGCCCATTCGCAGAGAACACGTCATAGCCCTTGCGCCGAAGCTGTTGGCAAAGGATCTCTCCCATCTCGGGATTGTCGTCGATAACCAGAACCCGATGAGATGTGACGGCATCGGTCCGGGCCCGGCCCAGCACCGACATGACACAGAACGCGACCGTGTTCTGGACAAGGAACTGACTGGGGTCGAACTCCAGCCCCATCGACCACATGGCCCCTGCACCCTCACGCACATTACGAACCGTGAACCATGCACGCTCCACCAAACTCCCGTCCGGTAACGTAAACGTGATCTCGCCCGTGGTTCCCAAGGGCAACGGTTCCGAGGCCACGCACCGGCAGCCCCCGATACTGACATCCAGCACCACACCTTCAAGAAGGGCGTCGCCCAGGTACACTTGGCAGGGCGAATCGGCCGATACGCGCTCATGCTTGCGGAACGACTCCATGCGAACCGACTCGGGCCACGCAATCCGGCAGTACGCATTGTGAGAACGCGTCGTCCAGTCGAAGACCGTCGATGGAAACGAACACACTGTCCCATCGCGCACATATTGAACCAAGCAGTCCTGCCCCTCGCGAATCGCCGCGTTCCGACCCAAGATGGTCGGCTTGTCGATCAGAATGTAATTGGCCTTGCGCCAACCGCGGAACGCGGTCGAGTAACGCGGCCCTGTGGCCCGCAACGGATCCGAGCGAAAGACCGCTGGACTCCCCACCGCCAAGACCGATTCCGTATCCTGAACGTCAGTCACGTTCACAACACACCCCTGTGGTTCGTTGAACGGCCCCTTCGCGCGACACGAGCAAACTACTGCGCCCAGGCGCGATCCTCAATCTAAAGTAATATTATCACAAATCTACGCATGAGCCAATCAATACCACAACGGAGCGCCATGAGAAGAGGACGCGCACCGCTCGCTGTCTGGTACAAGTTGCGTCCCGGCTGGTTAACTCCGCCGTGGCGCGCGGGGCAAGCTCAGCCTCGCTATTGAACCAGACACGGCGTTCACCCATCGGGTGTCGGCGTGGTTGAGCGCAATCGCCGCTTGTTCGGGCACTTCGGGCGCGCCTCAATACGCCACCCGGCGTTCGGGGTTGCGTGCGGCGGGTGTATTTGGAGCGCGACTGACGCTACAATGCCTGCGCAAGCTGGCCATTGTTGAGCCCACGGGATACACCACATGGACGCAAACCGAAACATCCTCTTGATCACCGCCGACCAGTTCCGGCACGATTGCCTCGCAGCCGCCGGCAACCGGCTCATTCAAACCCCCAATCTGGACGCATTGGCTCGCGAGGGGGTGCTGTTCCGAAGGCACTTCGCACAGGCGTGCCCGTGCGGCCCCAGCCGGATGTGTCTGTACACGGGCCGGTACATGTGCTCGACCCGGTCGGTCAACAACATGACGCCACTCACCGACGCCGAGGACAACGTGGCGTATTGGCTGCGGGAGACGGGGTTCAACCCCGCCTTCCTGGGCTACAACGACTACGCCCTCGACCCTCGAATCTGCGCCCCGGGGGATCCGCGCAAGACGGGACTGGACTACGACAATTTCCTGCCGGGGTTCGAGGTCGTGCTCGACCACGAGCACCATTCTCCCGCGTATTTCGAGTATCTGCGCGGGCGGGGCTACCCGGCCGATCGCTGCAATAGCGAGATCGTCAGCACGCCCGACGTGCCCCCCGAAGGGCCCGGCCGCCACATGCCCTGCCACTTCCCCGCCCGCTACCGCGCCGAGGACAGCGAGGGACGCTTCGTCACCAACCGCACCATCGACTACCTGCGCCAATCCCACGCCAAACCGTGGTTCGTCAGCGTCAACTACATCCAGCCGCATCCGCCCCACATCTGCGCCGCACCCTACCACGCCATGTACGACTCTGGCGACATGCCCGAGGCCGTGCGGCGCCAGGAGGAACTCGAGGATCCTCACCCCTACCTGAGCCGGATGAAACGCAAGCGCACGATGCTCAACGACGCCCAACTCCGCGAAATGCGGGCCTGTTACTACGGCAAGATCACCGAACTGGACGCATCGCTGGGCCTACTGTTTGATGCGTTGCGCGAAACCGGCGCGTGGGATAATACCCTCATCATCTTCACGTCCGACCACGGCGAGTATCTGGGCGACCACTACTTCTTCGACAAAGCCCACTTCTACGACCAGACCATGCGGGTGCCCTGCATCGTCCGCGACCCATCGCCCCAAGCCGACGTCACGCGGGGCACCCAACTCGACTGCTTCTCGGAGTCCGTCGATATCGTGCCCACCATGTTCGACTACGCCGGACTCGATGTGCCCGGCCGCGTCCAGGGGCAAAGCCTGCTGGGGCATGTCCGGGGAGCGCCGGACGCGCTCGCAAAACGCGACATTCACTTCGAGTTCGATTTTCGCAGCAAGGATCGGGAGTTCGCCGATCTGGATCCCGACGAGTGCGTGTTGTGGGTGTTGCGCGACGACACCTACAAGTACGTCCAGTTCGGTGTGGAATCCATGCCTCCGCTTCTGTTCGACATCGTCAACGACCCGCGGGAATTCCACAATCTGGCCGGCCTGCCCGAATACGCACCGGTCGTGGCGGAGTACGGCCAACGCATGCTGCGTTGGCGCATGAAGAACGAAGACCAGCGCATGGAACATTGGGCCTATCAGTATCGCTAGGCTGAGGAAACGACGTGAGAAGACGAGCGTTCCTGCAAACAGCGTGAGGCAGGCATTCTGCCTGCCAATCCGCAGGCTGGAAGCCTGCGCCACATTCATTACCCCTCCCCTTCGACTCTCCCCACCGTCACTCCAAAAGGACAGCGAAATTCGATATAGACCTATACACGAAACGCGCGAGATCTCGAAAGAAACGGGCAAGACTCTCTTTCATGATACAGGTCCATTCGTCGTTCGGGGAGGAGAAAAGAATCGCGGCAACGTGTTAGAATCTCTGTAGATGACGAGTGTTTGCACCCTATAAGACACTGCGGGAAGGCTCCCAAACCCCATGCGCACCCAATTCGCCAAAGTCCTTAAGGTCTT
Source organism: Nitrospiraceae bacterium (assembly GCA_011682535.1). Classification (GTDB taxonomy): domain Bacteria; phylum Hydrogenedentota; class Hydrogenedentia; order Hydrogenedentales; family SLHB01; genus JAACEL01. Next base: position 10,186 of record JAACEL010000129.1, read on the forward strand.
GCGGAAAAGCGCACCAGGGGCCGACTTGTCGCTGGTCCGCAAAGCGTATCGCGTGGCCGATTCCGCGCATCAGGGCCAGACGCGCCTGTCAGGAGAGCCTTACATCTCGCACAGCATCGCGGTGGCCCGCATTCTGGGCACGCTGAAGCTCGATCAGACCACCATCGCGGCCGGCCTCTTGCATGACGTCCTGGAGGACACGAAGGTCACCTTGGAGGAGTTGGAGAAGGAGTTTGGCACGGAGATCGCCGCGCTGGTCGACGGCGTGACGAAGATTGGCACACTCTACATGCCCTCCACCAGCCAATCGCGCGCGGAAGACCAGGCGGCCAGCATCCGCAAGATGCTGGTGGCCACCATCAAGGACGTCCGCGTGATCCTGGTTAAGCTCGCCGACCGTATCCACAACATGCGGACGATCGAGTTCCTGCCGCCGAAAAAAATCAAACGGATCTCCAAGGAGACCCTCGACATCTACGCGCCGCTCGCGCACCGGCTGGGTATCGCGCGATGGAAATGGGAATTGGAAGACACGGCCTTCCACCGGCTTCACCCGGAAGACTACAAGACCATCGCTGCGCAGATGACCATGAAACGGCGCGAACGCGAGCTGTGGCTGAAACAGATTATCGAGTTCCTGGAGGGGCACCTTCGCAAAGCGGAGATCAAGGCCCGCGTGATCGGGCGGCCCAAACACCTGTACAGCATCCACCGCAAGATGGTGCAACAGGGCAAGGACTTCGAGGAAGTGATGGACATGCAGGCCGTCCGGATCGTGGTCCAGACGGTGGCGGACTGTTACAACGCGGTCGGGGCGGTACACGGCCTGTGGAAACCGTTCCCGGGCCGCTTCAAAGACTACATCCCCATTCCCAAGGACAACGGATATCAGTCGATCCATACCACGGTGATGTGCGAACAGGGCAAACCCCTCGAGATACAGATTCGCACCGAGGAGATGGATCGGACGGCCCAGGTAGGCATCGCCGCCCACTGGTTGTACAAGGAAGGCGACGGCAAGGCGGGGGACGTCAATCTCCGCGAGCGCCTGGCGTGGTTGCGCCAGATGTACGAGTCGCTCCAGGAAACCCACTCTGCCGACGAGTTCCTCGACGGCGTGAAACGCGACATGAAAATGTCGGAAGTCTTCGTGTTCACTCCAAAGGGG
>JAACEL010000500.1 GCA_011682535.1 Nitrospiraceae bacterium
AGGGACGGTATGCCGATAGACACGATACGACTGCCACCTCCTTGCGGCTCGTGATGACGAGGCGCAGCCATTGGGGCGTCTCGTCCCAATGGGCGGCGATGAACTCGGCCATCTCGTTGCGTCCGTCGCGCGTGGCCTCGTCCAACGCGTCAATCACGACCAACAGCCGCCGTGGTGTAAAACCCGCTTCCTTCTCGAGGGCGGCAAGCGGAAGAACGATGACGTTGTGGAAGAGAGTGTACGTATCCTTCACGGCCTCGGCGGCGAGGTCGAGCGACTCGAGACGCTCCTGGTAGGCCGGCAAACACGTAGCGAGTTGGTAGGCGATGGACAGAACGGCCGCGCGCGAATCGATGAAGTCCGTGTTGTTATGCACGCAAAAATGCACCGCCCCCACGTCGCCGCGACGGTGGGCAAGTTGTGTGGCGATGGCCGATTTTCCGACACCGGGGTCGCCGAGAATCCAGAACACACGCGAATCGGGTTCGTCGGCAAACCGGCGGTTCATCGCACCGTCTCTGCCGAGCAACCATTCCCGGCCGGAGAAATCGGCGATGTGCTTTTCCATTTCGCGATGAAAGTCCAAGGGATCGAGGTGGCGGCGGATCTTGGCCCAGCCGCCTTCGGATTCCAACTTGCCATGCTCCAATGCCTCGACAAGCCGGGGAAACCGTGTCTGTTCATACACCGCGAGCCTGTCGGCAATGGGGACACAATCCATCATATCCAGCCACTGGATGCTGCAGATGGACGTAGGCGGGCCTTGATCGACCCATGCGAGCATGATGGGTACGATGTTCTTGTTGCGCTCATATGCCTTTGCGACTTCGTTCAGGCAGTAACCGTCTCGTGCGGCCGGGGATTCCGCGTCGGCGGTGGGGTCGGCGCGGCGGACGGAATATGGCGTCATCAGCACCACGACGCGATCGCTCGTGACAATGGCGCGCTCTATTTCCGTTTCCCACCTGGAGCGCGCCTTGAGTTTATCGAGATCGAACCAGACATCGTGGCCCCGCGCCTCCAGGTCCGCTTTCAGCCGCAGGGCCACGTCGACATGTTCGGGAGGCTCGTGCCCGTAGCTGAGGAAGATCTTGAGAGGTCGTTCCGCCAACCCCGTGAGTTCGGGGGATTCTTCGCCGCCTGCTGAAACCAGACGCCCACCGCACGCCCGCGTACACGTGTACGCATTCTCCTCAGCGCCCGGGTCATCCCATTCCCGCCCGCACTTGGAACAATGATAAGGCATTCACTCGTCCCCCCTTCCGCATTGGACTCGCCAATTCGCTTCCAGCTTAAGATAATATACGCGCGCCACATCATCCCCGGCAACAAGACTCACTCTGTCAGGTCCAACCATTGGGCAGCCTTCGCGAAAGGTGTCCCCTCGTCTTCACCGAACGCATCCAACACCTGACAATCCTCGCGGACGCTCTGAGCAAAGAGGTGAAACATGTCGTCGTGTTGCGCGGCGGCATGGGTAAGAAACAACGGAAAGCAGCGATGGAGGAGTTGGGAGCAGTCGCCGACAAGGATTCGCGTGTCATCCTCGCGACGGGACGTTACATCGGCGAGGGATTTGACGATGCCCCCCTGAATGGGAGCCGCCCCGGCATACAATTGGCTGCTCGGCCAAAGACTTGCCTCTCGACGGGCGGCCCTTCACTCAGCGCTTCTGAGTTCTCTTGAAAGAGGTGCGACTGGTTGGGAGCGGAGCGCTCCGAACGCGGACCAAACAAGCGCCGCACCAGATAGTCCATGCGTGCCGAGAGTTCCTGAATCGTCTTTGCGTTCGCCGAACACTTATCCTTCTCAGACAGCTTTCGGACAAAACCCAGACATAGTTGCGGATGAACTGTGAACTCATTTCCCGTCCGTGTCAAGGAAATCCGACAGCGACGAGAGGCCGTCATCCACTTCGCCAGAACCGGACTCCGGATAGTGTTTATCGAGGCATTCGGGACACAGGGCATGGCTGAACTCGGCTCCCGAATGCTCCTGAATGTAGTTTTCCATCCGTTCCCAGGATTCTTGGTCGGTCCGAATCTTGTGGCAATGCATACAGATGGGAATGATTCCCTGGAGCGTCTTGACATGGGCCAAGGCATCCTCAAGTTCTTCGACCCGGTCCGACAGAGCGGACTGCAATTCGATGACCCGTTGAGCCACTTGGATGCGTGCGCGCAATTCCTCGTTGCCGAATGGTTTGGTGATATAGTCATCCGCGCCGGCCTCCAAGCCGGTGACGATGTCTTCTTTTCGCTCGAGTGCGGTTAGTAGGATGATGTACAGTGGGTTCGTTCGGTTCATCTCTCGAGCCCGTCTGCATAATTCGGTGCCATCCTTTCCGGGCATCATCCAATCAAGAATTGCAAGACGTGGGGCGTCGCTGGCCCGCAGGGCGGTCCAAGCCTCGTCACCATCGGAAGTGGCAATGACCTCGTGCCCCCACTTCTTGAGGAGCGTTTCGAGCACTATGCGCGAGGTCTCGTCGTCTTCGGCGATCAGTATCCGCATTGCTTTTTCCTCCTCTATGTGCGCGCATCAACAGCGAGGTGAGGGGCCAAGGCGGTCTTCAGCTCTTCGAAGGCTTGGTCCATTGTGCGGACCACCCTGGCGGCGGCCCCCAGATCGCCTATGTCACCGGCATTCTCGGCTTGAAGCGAAAGCTCTTGAAGGGCGGACGCGCCCACATTGCCGGCAGCGCCTTTTAGCGAGTGAGCTTGACGCCGTACAGCACCGGCATCCTTGGCTTGAAGTGCTTCCTTTAGCAACTGGATTTGCTTAGGCGCATCAGCGATGAACACTTTCAACACTGCAGCGATCACCTCTTCATCATCCTCGAATCGTTCAAACAGAATGGATTCATCAAAGACAGGCTTGTGGCAGAGGGTACCGGCCTGTTTCTTGGCCTCTTCTTCGCCTGTCTTATCCAGGGCAGGCGCCGCAGGGCCGGAACGCTGGGTGACGCCCCGCAGTTGTCGTTCAAGTGCATCAGCAAGTCCCTGCGGACTAATCGGCTTGGAGACATAGTCGTCCATGCCTGCGGCCAGGCACTTCTCGCGGTCACCCTTCATGGCGTGGGCCGTCATGGCGATGATCGGAACGTCGTGATTTCGAACGGGCGATTGCGGGTCACGGATGCGCGCCGTGGCTTCGTAGCCGTCCAATACCGGCATCTGGCAGTCCATCAGGACAAGGTCATAGGAAACCGACTCAAGGGCCTTGACCGCTTCCTCACCATTGGCCACGGCATCGGCATGGTAGCCGCGCTTCTTCAGGATCGCCAGCGCTACCTGCTGGTTGGTGATGTTGTCTTCGGCCAACAGGATGCGTACATTAAGTCTCTTGTCCTCCGCAATCGAGTGTTTCGTGACCAACGGTTTGACGCACGACGCCTCCCGCGTCGTGGTCCGGGTGAGTACGGAGGCGAGACAATCGTACAACTGCGATTGCTTCACCGGTTTGGTCAGGTAGGCCGAGAAACCGGCTTCCTGGAGCCGAATGGCGTCCCCGCGCTGCCCAATCGAACTCATCATCACCAGCGGAATGGCTCGGAGTGAGGCATCTGCCTTAATCCTCCGGCCGAGCATCTCGCCGTCCATCTCCGGCATTTGCATGTCGAGGACGGCGATATCAAA
>JAACEL010000501.1 GCA_011682535.1 Nitrospiraceae bacterium
TGTCCGTCATTGGGTTCGGCGACCTGCGGTTCGGCCCGTATCTGAAGCCGCCCCTGACCACGGTCGACCAGTCGCCCTACACCATCGGACGGCGCGCCGCCCGGTTGCTGCTCGACCGCTCCGAGGGCACTGTGCCACCGGGAGACCCCGTCAAGATCCGCCTGGCCCCCAAATTGATCGTCCGTGGTTCGACGGCGCGCGCTCCAGGGGCCGGGGAACGGTTCGACGACAGGGAGACCGAATGCGTCTCCAACTGACGACCGCTCCGTTGGGCATGGCCGCCCTGCTGGCCGCGACCGCGGTGCTCTGCGCGGGCTGTGTTTCAGACCGTGAGGTGGCCCCCGTCATGGACCTTTCAGACTTCGTTGTAGCCGGTTACTTGCCCGAACGCAGCGTCGAGTCCGCCGATCCCGAGGCCGGGCGCTACGTGACCGACGTGTTGCTGTTCTCAATCGAACCCGAAGCGTCCGGCGCGCTCAATACCAGCCGCGTGACGCCCGAACACATCGCACGGATCCAGGCCATGAGAGCGGCCTACGGTACGCGCCTGTTGATCTGCCTGGGTGGGTGGGGACGTTCGACGGGGTTCGGGCCGATGGCGACGGATGTGGATACACGGCGGCTCTTCATCGCGAACCTGACCCGGTATTGCCTCGAAAACGGGTTCGACGGAGCCGATTATGACTGGGAGTTTCCCAAAAACGAGGAGGAACGCGACGCCTACAGCCGCCTGATCGTCGAAACAAAACAGGCGTTCGAGCCGCACGGCTTGCTCGTGACCGCGGCGTTAAACAAGTGGCAAGCGCTCGATGCGGACGCCTACGCCGCCCTCGATCGCATACACGTGATGGCCTACGACATGGGGGTGCGCCATGCGACCCCGCGCGCCTCGCAAGAGGCCGCGCAACGGTTCATCCGCGAAGGCGTGCCGCGCGCCAAGGTGTGCCTGGGCGTGCCCTTCTACGGCCGCCGGATCGACAAGCGCGAAATCGCGGCCACTTATGCCAATATCCTCCGCGAATTCTCCCCCGACCCCGGCGCCGACGAGGCGGGCGGATACTACTTCAACGGCGTGGCGACCATTCGGCTCAAGACCCGCTACGCCATCGACCAGCGCCTCAACGGCATCATGATCTGGGAACTCGGCCAAGACACCCACGACGATACCTCCCTCCTCCGCGCCATCTACGACGAAGTCGCCGGGCGCTGACCCGGAGCGTGTTCTCTTCGGGCTAGCGCGTGTGTTTGGTTCGCGCGATGACGTGGTCTTGCAGATCCTTCGTGAGCAGGCGGAAGAGTTGGGAGTAACCCGCCACGCGTACGGGAATGTTGCCGTAGCGTTCGGGGTCTTCCTGCGCCTGCAAGAGGCGCTCCGCCGTGGTCACATTGAACTGGAGCTGACCCACCCCCATCCGGATGGCCGTCTCGATGAGTTGCGCCAGCCGGGCCTGCCCCGCATCGCCCTCGACGAGTTTGGGATCGAGATCGACGATCGCGGCCGACGCTCCCGCGGCGCGATGATGCGGTAGCCGTGCAAGTGACGACAGCATCGCCGTCACGCCTTCCTGGTCGCGGCCCTGGTTCGGGGACAGCGAATAGGCCAGCGGTTCCCCCGCGCGGCGTCCGTCGGGCATCGCGCCCGTCTGCTTGCCGAATTCGATGTTGCACAGGAACGAGAACAAGTGGACGAAGTAGCGGCCGCCGAGGGGACTGCGCGCCTCGTCCATCAGGTCGATGAACTCGTTGGTTACCTGCGTTGCGAGCGCGTCCACTTCGGCGTCGTCATTGCCGTACTTCGCCGCGCGGGTGAGCAGTTGCATGCGGAGCGGCTCGGCACCGTCGAAATCGGTCCGCAACACGGCCAGAATCTCGTCCGCGCTCACGGCGCGTTCCTCGAACAGCAGTTTCTTCAGCGCGAACAGCGAATCCGCCGTGTTCGCCGTGCCGAGGAAGCACACCGAGTGGTAGTTGTAGACCGCGCCACCGTCCGTGATATCGCGTCCGCGCGCGATGCAGTCGTCCGTCAACACCGACCAGCACGGCAGCGGCCCCCACTCGCGCTGGGCCAGCTCGCCCCGGTTGCAGTGATACACCATGCGCTTGGCGAAGTGGGCCACCTGTTGGCGGTAGGCTTCGTAGAGGCCGTCGAACGAGTCGAAGTCCGTCAGGAGTCCCGTCCGCGGTCCCAGGACTTCTCCGGTGCGCGGGTCGCGGCCGTCGAACAGGGCCAGCTCGAGACACTTGGCGGCGTTGAACCAGCCCGAGACGGCGTGCGGGTTGGCGCGGCCGGGGATGGTGAGCTCAATGCAGCCGATGGGGGCGTAGTTGCGGGCGTCTTCGAGGGCAATGCCGCGTTCCGTGAGCGCGGGTACGAAGCAGTCGTCGTTGAACACGAAGGGGATGCCACCGCCGCGGGCGATGAGGCGCGCACAGGTGTCGATCAACGGGCGCGGGCTCTTGGCGCTGAGGCGCACCGAGACGTCGCGGACAAATCCCACGTTCTCCGTGGCTTCGAGGATGATGAAGGTCATGTCGTTCGTGGCGTCTTCGCCGTCCGCGTCGAGTCCCCCCAGCGAGATCGCTTGTACGTCATATTCCAGAAACAGCTTGCAGGCCAATTCCTCCATCAGGCGCACGGCGCCGTCGCGCGTGATGCGCCCGGCCGCGAGGTCGGCGGCGTAATAGGGCTGCAAGATCTGGTCGAGGCGTCCGATGGAATTCGCGTTGATGCCGTCTTCGCCGCAGGTGAGGATGTGGGCCAGCCACAGCGACTGCGTGGCCTCGAACAGCGTCCGCGCGCCGCGCGCGGGCACCCGGGCACAGGTTGCCGCCATGGTTTCCAGCCGCTCCCGCTCTTCGCCATTGGCGTCGGCAGCCATCCGTGCCGCGAGGCCGGCGTAGCGTACGCCGAGGGCGGTTCCCGCTTCGCACACCCACAGCGCAGCCGTCCAGAAACTCTCCCGGCGCACATAGTCGGGGCCGGCCAGGTCCGCCTCGGCGATTCTGGTCCGGATGGCTTCGGCGATACCCTCGAAGCCGATGGACAACACCTTGGCGTAATCGCGCACGGAGTGGTTTTCGATCCAGCCCCGCCCCCAGTACACGGAAGGCGTCGGGGCGATTGTTTCGAATGGTTCGCCGGACACGTGATGGTGCTCGCGGGTCTGCGCGACGCGCCTGAAGGTTGCCAGTACGTTCTCGAAGTCCTCTTCGGCCACGCCCAACTCGGCCATGCGCTCCAGGTCGTGATGGTTCTCTTCGCACGCCAGACCGAATTGCTGTCCAGGGAAGTGTTCGCCCGCCAGGCTCCAGCCGGTTAGAATCGCGAGGCTCGACGAATGGACGAGTTCCAGCAGCAGCGCGGCGCGTTCCTGCACCACGGACTGCGTGCCCCGCCACGACCGCCACAGCGCCACGTCGCGCTCGAACGGGTTGGCGTCCTCGATCCACGACCCCTTGCGCGCCATGACATCGTGCCGCAGACGTTCGAGTCTTGCGTCGAGACTGGGGGAAGGCTCGTATGATATGGCCGTTGCCACTGTGGTACTCCAAGTGTTCGCCCTTTACCTCGATCATACCACAGGCCGGCGCGATTCCGAAGGAAGCCCCAACGCTCTAAGGGGT
>JAACEL010000502.1 GCA_011682535.1 Nitrospiraceae bacterium
GGACGATCTTCAATCGCAGAATCCTCGAAATAGCCCTGCTATTCCTGTGGTTTTGCTCAATCAGATCGCCCAAACCTAAACCAAATACGAGCGCCGAGTTGTCCAATGTATCCTGACCAGGCTCCTAAGCACCGCGCGGCAAGAAGAAGTCCAACCCCATGGCATTGTTTGGCAAGAAAGACAAGAATCCAGCACCGCCCTCGGCGGCGCCGCCGCGGGTCCGTCAGTTGCCCCCCCGCGAGGCCCTTTGTGGCGTGTGCAACGCACGGCGCCCGTTCAGCCGCTGCTGGGTGCGCACGGAGGCCATGATCCAATGTCCCAACTGCGGACTGGCATTCGATAGCCCCGCCAGACTCTACCGGCTTCTTCAGCCCGCCTGCCCGCAGTGCGGCGAGTTCCTCGAACAACCCGGCTTTGACTACGGTCTATGCGACAACTGTGGCTCGAAACACGAGATCGTAGCCGGAACCAAGCCCATCCTCCTGCCCAGCAAGGCGCAGCGGGAGGCCATGGACAAACGCGGAAGAGCCTGGAGACCCGAGTAATGACACCGTTCCTTACCGGCATCCGGCGTAAACTTTCCGACCATGGCCAAGAACACCTCCTGCGTTTCTGGGGCGATCTCGACGACGCGCAGCGTAGCGCGCTACGCGCCGACATTGCACGCATCGATTTTCCCTTGATGGACCGCCTCATCGAGAAGTGGATACGCGACGAGCCCGCGGAGGAAGCCTTCGGCTCCATCCAGCCCGTGCCCCTCATTCCTAAGGTTGGCGCCGGGACCGCCGACTCCCGGGAGGCCTTGATCGCGGGTGAAGAAGCCTTGCGCGCCGGACGCGTCGGGCTGTTTCTCGTGGCCGGCGGACAAGGTACCCGCCTCGGCTTCCCAGGCCCTAAAGGTTCCTATCCCATCGGTCCCGTTTCCAAGCGCTCCCTCTTTGCCTTTCACGCGGAAAAGATCCGAAACCTTCAGGCCCGCTATGGCTGCACGCTCCCCTGGTACATCATGGTGAGCGACACCAACGAGCAGGCCACGAGGGCCTTCTTTGCTGACAACGGCTTCTTCGGCTTGAGCGAGGCCGACATCGTGTTCCTTCAACAACGCATGGTGCCGTGTGTCGCCACGGACGGCCGTTTCATGCTCGCCGAGCCGGGCCGTCTTGCCATGAACCCCAACGGACACGGCGGCTGCATCCCCGCGATGGTCGAGAGTGGCGTCATCGACGACGCGCGCAAGCGCGGTGTGGACACCCTCTGCTACTTCCAGGTCGACAACTGGGCCGTCAAAGTCGCCGACCCCTATTTCATTGGGCATCACGTCATGCGCAACGCCGAGATGTCCTCGAAGAACCATCGCAAGAGCGAGCCACGCGAGGCCGTTGGCGTTCACTGCCTGTGCGACGGGGAATACCGCGTGGTCGAGTACACCGAACTCGACCTCTACCCGCAGTTGCTCGAGACGGACGAGGACGGATGCCTGCGCCACGCGGCGGGCAACCCCGCCATTCACATCCTTTCCACCGACTTCGTCGAGCGTGTCTTCAATAGCTTCGACCAGTTCCCCTGGCACCGCGCCTTCAAGAAGATCCCCTACATCGACGAAACCGGCCGCGCCGTCAAACCTGAAGAGCCTAACGGATACAAGTTCGAGACCTTCATCTTCGACGCCCTTCGTTTCATCAAGCATGATCCCGTCGCGTTCGAGATCGGCCGCAGGGGCGAATATACGCCCATCAAGCAGTTCGAAGGCGCTAACAGCGTTGTCGCCGCGTGGGACAGCATGAACGCCTACTGGGCCGAGTGGCTAGAAGCCGCAGGCGTTCGGGTCGAGCGAGACGCCGAAGGAAAGGTGGCGGTCCCTATCGAGATCAGCCCCGCCTTCGCGCTGACCAAGGAAGAGTTCATCGAGAAGGTTCGCGGGCGCGAATGGCCGCAAAACGGCCCCATTGCCATCGGACCGGACGGCGGCTGGATAGTGCCCGCCGCCCGATAGGAGGGGGCATGCCGAGGGCGGAAACGCATTCCATCCGGCCTATCACCATCATGGGCGTGGCGGTGTTCGTGTTCCTGTGGCTGTCCTCTGTGCGATGAAGGGCTTCGTCGTGCCCGCGGTGTGGAAATTGCCCGGCGATTTTGGTAGGCGTCACCAGTTTGCAGGCCGGCGGGGACGTGATCTATCATGCCCTCCCGAGGTGGATGCATATCTGGATAGTGCATGCGGGACGGAGCAGCCTTGAGTATCGACGAAAACATTCCCTGGCTCCAAGACGTGTCACCCGGCGAAGTGCGCCGTATCGTCGACGCACTCTACCGTGTCCACCAACTCATCCCCGCCATTACCGATGTCGAAGCGCTGCTCGAACGCATCATGGAGGTTGGCAAGACCGTTGCGCGTGCCGAGGCCTGTTCCATATTGCTGCATGACAAGGCCGCCGGCGAACTCTACTTCCTCGTTGCGCAAGGCGAAAGCGGCGACCAGCAGGCACTCAAGCGCGAGGTACGTCTCAAGATGGACGAGGGCATCGCGGGCTTTGCCGCCACCACGCGGCAGTCCATCAATGTTCCCGACGTCACCAAGGACGAACGATTCTACAAGGGCGCAGACGAGGTCAGCCGATTCGAGACCCGGTCCGTCTTGGCCGTGCCCCTGACCGACCATGACGAGCTGCTCGGAGTCCTCGAAGTGCTGAATAAGGTCGGCGGGGGACCCTTCACCGATACCGACCTGCACGTTCTCGATATGTTCTCCTCCCTGGCGGCGTCCTCTCTGGCCAATGCGCGCCTTATTGAAGAGAACCTGCGCGCCGCACGCCTGGCGGCCATCGGCCAAGCCATCGCCGGGCTCTCCCACTACACCAAGAACATCGTTGCCAGCATGACGGGCAGCACCGAACTCATCGACCAGGGACTCAGCACCGGCAACACCGATATGCTCAAGCGATGCTGGCCCATTCTCAAGCGGAGCACCAACCGCATTTCCGATTTCGTGCAGGACATGCTGGCCTTTTCCAAGCCCCGTGAGCCCATGCGCGAGCCATGCTATGTCGGCGCTCTACTCGAAGACGCCGTCAGAACGTTCACCGGGCTTCAGCAGGCCGAGCACCCCCAGGTCGATATCCAGATCGAAGGATTGGAGGCGCCCGTGTCCATCGATGCCCAAGGCGTGTTCCGATGCATTTTGAACCTGCTGACGAACGCCGCCGACGCCATATCCGCCGACAGCGGGCGCATCAACGTGTCGGCCCGCGCCAGTGACGGCGCACTCGTCATCGAAGTGTCCGACAATGGCCCGGGCGTGCCACGTGACAAGCGCGCTCAGATTTTCGAGCCGTTCTTCTCGACCAAGGGCTCCAGGGGCACCGGCCTTGGCCTGGCGGTCACTCAGAAGATCATCCACGAACATGGTGGCGGCGTTGTTCTCGAAGAGGCGCCCGGTGGCGGCGCCCTGTTTCGCATCACACTACCCGATGCCGTGAAAGACCAGTAGAAGGGAATCAGCGCGTGCCAAAGAAAGACTCATTCGAATTCGACGCTGCCGGCTGGTTGTTCTGGACGATCTGCTTCGCCGTACTCGTGGGCCCTTGCATCTACGGATCCTTCCAGAT
>JAACEL010000503.1 GCA_011682535.1 Nitrospiraceae bacterium
TCGCCTTCGCCGCCGATCGGCACGTCGTAGACGGCCGCGCTGGTGATTGCGCCGAAACCGCTGCGCGACGTGATATCCGGCAGGGCGGTGGCCTGGGCGTCGATGATGCGCACGGCGTTCGCAACCGTGTCGCAAGCGATCAGTTCATTGTCAGCGTTGGCGTTCACGTCGCCGATGGCCAGCGCAGGGATGCTCGTGAAACCTGTACGGCTATCGATATCGACCAGCGTTGCGGCAGTCATCACGCGTAGCGCGCCACCGGAGTCAGCCGAACCCACGGCTACTTCAAGTCCCGCATCGGTCCGCAATTCACCCGCGGCGACCGAGGGGATGTTCGTGAAGCCGGCCCGCCACGTGATGTGCATGGCGCCGGCCGGAGCGTCGCCGTCATGGATAATCAGTTGGCCGTCACTCGTTCCTGTAATAACCTCCTCGTTCGCGTTGCCGGTGTCGAAGTCGCCCGACGCAACCGCGAAGCCCGAAACACGCCCGGTCCAGTTCTGGAATGTGAGCTGCGTGCGCGATCGGGCCGCACAATGAAACGGAACGGACTCAAGCAGATACTCATCAACGCCATCGCGATGGCCCTGGTTGCCGTGACGATCTTCCCCTTCCTCATCATGCTCCTGATGGCCGCCAAGGATTCCGCCCAGTTGTACGCACGATTCTGGGCCTTCCCCAACCCCATCCGATGGGAGAACTTCGCCTTTGGCGCATTCGTAACCTACCGCTACATCCTCAACAGCGTCACGGTGAGCGCTTTCGTCTGTCTCGGCACGATTGTCTGCGGCATGTTTGCCGCCTACGCGTTCAGCGTACTCCGTTTCCCCGGACGCAAGCTTCTCTACGCAAGCACCATCTCCCTCATGATGGTGCCCGGTATCCTCATGCTCGTGCCCCTCTTCCTGACCGTCCGCACCCTTGGCTTGCTCAACAGCTACACCGGTCTCATTCTTCCGCAGATTGCCGGCGGCATCGCCATGGCCGTCTTCTTCTTCCGCAACTACTTCGACACCGTTCCCAAGGACCTCTTCGATTCCGCCCGTATCGACGGCGCCCGCGAATGGCAGATTCTGCTCCACGTGGTTTTCCCCCTCTCGCTGCCCATCATCAGCACCGTCGCCGTCGTCAACATCCTCGGCTCCTGGAACAACTACATCTGGCCCCTCCTCGTCGTCCGCGATGCCAGCCTGCGCACCCCATCCCTCTCGGCCTCGCCTTCGCGGAGACCGAGTTCTACCTCCGCCTCGACCATGGCAAGATGATGGCCACCTACACCATGGCCTCCGTGCCGATGGTCCTCTGCTTCATGTTCGCCATGCGTACCTTCATCCGAGGCATGACCAGCGGTGCCATCAAAGGCTGATTCCGTATGAATCAGCCACCTCCACCTTGGAAGGATGTTTCCGCCACAGACCTTGTTTTCAGTTGGGGCGCATGCTATACTTCGTTATCTGGCGAATTAAGGAATTGTGCGATGCGTGAATTCATGGATATTGCCAAAGCCCTTGCTGATGAGAACCGGGTCCGCGCCTTGATGATCCTGAAGGACACAGAGCTTTGTGTCTGCCAGATTATCGAGCTACTGGGACTTGCCCCGTCGACGGTTTCGAAGCACATGGCCATTCTGCGCCAGGCGCGCTTGGTGGAGGGCCGAAAGGAAGGGCGTTGGATCCACTACCGGCGCGCGGACGCGGAAAGTAGTCCCTACCTCGCGGACACACTGGCTTGGCTCGACCAATGTCTTGAAAACAACGCGACGACCAGGGCGGACTGCAAGAAGCTCAAGGAGATCTTGAAGGTTGATCCTGAAGAAATCTGCAAGCGCCAAGCGAAATGCGGCTAAAAAGGGACTGATTGACATGGCAGACAAGCTCAAGTTGCTTTTTCTTTGCACCGGCAACTCGTGCCGCAGTCAGATGGCCGAGGGGTGGGCGCGTTACCTTAAGGGCGACGTGATCGAGCCTTGGTCCGCAGGCATCGAAAAACACGGACTGAATCCCAATGCTGTGACTGTGATGGCCGAAGTGGGTGTGGACATCAGCGGCCACCAGTCCAGGACGGTCGGCGAACTGCCGGTGCGTGAGTTCGACTATGTGGTGACCGTCTGCGGCCACGCCAACGAGAATTGTCCGGTTTTCCCTGGAAAAACCAAGGTGGTTCATGTCGGATTCGACGATCCGCCGAAGCTGGCCGACGACGCAAAGACCGAGGAGGAAGCCCTTGGGCATTATCGGCGGGTGCGCGATGAGATCCGGGCATTCGTGGAGACACTACCGGGGGCTTTGGATAAGGACAGAACTCCCTGAAAAACAGTAGAAAGTTTGGAATTCTGACGGCTGAGACCACTCACAAAACGAAAATAAACTACCCCGCCGCAAGCGGACGGGGAATTCTACCCGAAGAGATTCAAGGAGAACAAGACAATGAGCCAGAAGAACGAGCCGGGCGAATCGATGACGAACATGGAACAATTGGAGGAAGATGCCGCGGCCTGCGGACCCGCGTGCAGTTGCAATACCAGAACGTCCGGACGTGGCCGTTGGGTCCTGGGCGCGCTCATCCTTGTGGCCGCTGCTGTGCTTGTTGCGCGGGCGGCCATGAAAGGCGACGGTGCTTTGGCCGCGAGCTCTGAAACCAACTTCGCGTTGTCGCAAAACGCCGAGGCTGCGAGTGTCGCCGCACCAGCCGCGCTGGAGAACTCTCCCAATGCATCGATGCCCGCTGCAGTGGCGGATCCTGAAAAGGAAAAGGCGGAGGGACCGGTGGTCTGTGGCGAGTCGATCCAGTCGCTGGGCGATCTGAACGAGAAAGCGATCGACAAAGACGGCGTCTTCGTTTTCCTGGCGGGACAGAATGCCAGCAAGAACCGCGAGGTGGTCTCGGTCATTGAAAAGGGCGTCGCCACCCTTCGCGGCCGCAACATCAACATGGGGGTCTTTACCTTTGAGGAGGGTTCGAGCGAATACGCGAACCTTGCGAAACAAGTTGCTCCGCCGTGCGTCCTCGCTATGGCCAAGGGACGCGGGGCGTCCGCCGTCAGCGACGACATCACCGAGTCCAAACTGATGCAGGCGTTTGTTGCAGCTTCCAGCGCCGGAGGGGGATGTTGCCCTACCCCTAGCGGCGCGGCACCGGCAAACTGCAATTAGGGAAACACCTTATGTTGGAAGCAATCACACGGGCTTTGCAGGACGGGAGTTCCAGCGCCATAGCACTTCCGCTGGCGTTTGCGCTGGGGCTGGTCAGCGCATTGGCAAGCGCGTGCTGTACCGTACCCGCTATGGGCATGCTGGTGGCCTATTCCGGAACGCGGCAGACGCATGGGCGGCGCTCGGCGGCCCATGCGGCCTTCTGGTTCCTGCTCGGCACCACGCTTGCCCTAGTTATCCTGGGATTAGTCGCGGGATTGGCCGGCCAGGCGGCGCAAGCGTTTCTTGGACGGTATTGGAAACTGTTTGCTGGCATTGTGGCCGTGCTCGTGGGCCTCGGAACGCTAAAGCTGCTTCCGATGCCGGCCTTCTCCAAGGGTCCGAGCAAGGAAGCCTCCACGAAGGCTCGCGGCGGGATCGACGCCGCGCTGGGCGGTCTTTTT
>JAACEL010000504.1 GCA_011682535.1 Nitrospiraceae bacterium
CTCATGACAATGCCCGCATTGCGGCTTCGTCGCTCCGTGCTCTGCTCGCAACTGCTGCCGCGTGCTCCATGCGGGTTTCTGGCCGGACCCCTAGACGTTTTTCACCCTGAATATTTCCACGTCTCCGCGCTGGAAGCAGCGTTCCAGCCAGACATGTTGTTCGGGGACGAAGTGGCTTCTGACGCGTTCCTGCGGCCCCAGGATGACATAGTGGATTCCGTGATCGCGCACGAGCTTTCGCTTGAACGCATCGTCTCCCGCAGTGTCGTAAAAGCGCCAGGCCAAGTCCATTTTCTCGCGATAGCCGGCCGTAAGCATGTAGTGGCCTTGGTACGACTTGATTCCCGCCACTCGAGGCACCAACTGGCCGGTGTCGAAGCTCGCCAGCACGGTGTCATGCGTGTCCGCGTTCTTCTCCAGCCACTGCAAGCCCTGGTAGAGATCCTCGGAGATGAACAACGGCGCGGGCCGTTGGCGCAAGTCGGCGAACATTCGCCCGTAGGCGATCAGGAACGACGGCATACAGAACAAGACGAGCGCCACGGCCGCGCCCGTGCGGAAACGCGCCGAGGTGAAGTCGGCGCTCCACAGCTTCTTGCGCCATGCGCTGTCGCGTAGCGCGTAGTACAGCGCGCGAAGCGGTCCGATCGCCAGGATGGGCGGGACCACCATGTAGGCAATGAACGACGCTTCCTGACCGTGCCGGTAGTAGGGGTAGGCCTGCTCGATTGTGAACGCCAGCGCCAGCCATAGCGCCATCAGGACGGAAGACTCCTTGGCGTCGCGCAGATGGCACACCCCCCGGATGCACAAACACGTCAGCAGGAACGGCAGACCCAGCCACAACACCTGCGTGACGAACAAGCCCGGGCGCCAACTGGGGCCCAGTGCGCCGAACGCGTTGACGTGTTTCAGCCAGACTTGGTATGCGGCCAGAGGCAAGATCATCAGGCCCGGGATCGCGTAGTTCAGAACACGCTGCCAGTCGAACCGCTTCTCCCGAATACACAGCAGGGCCGGGAAGATCGCCAGCATCAGGTAGATCTCGGGGATGCCGTACGGCCGTATGGCCACGTGCAGCAGCGCGGCCACACCGGCCCAGACGAAATAGACTCGCTTGCCCGAGCGCTCCGCCGCGATCAGGAATGCGCACATGAGCGTGGCGCACGCCGCCGCACGCATCAGGTGGGGTTGCGTGAAGAGGTAGGCAGGCAGATTCACACCCTCCACATCCAGTGGCATCGGGAACAGGAACCCGGCCACCTCGCCCGGCGAGAAAATCTGGTGATGAGCCAACGCCCGGGTGGCGGGAAACGCCGCCGTGACAGCCCGCGACAAACCCCACAGGATCCAGCCAAAGCCTGAGCCCAGCGTGATGAGGGCGAGTGCGAGACGGCGGCGGAACGCCGTGTCGAGACACAGCGTCGTCAGATAGTGCGCGGAAAACACGAACAGAATCACCGTGGCCGCCCGCCCAATGTGGAACACCGTGATGAGCGAGAGCCCCGTCCACCGCGCCGTCTTTCCGAACACCCACCATTCGAGGTTGAAAAACACGCGCGGCACGTCGAGCGGCGTGGTGCGGTTCTCGAACAGGTGCAGCCCTTCTTGGGCCTGCCGCGCCAGCATCATGTACCCGTTCGGTCCGAAGACCCCGCGTCCCACAAACCCCATGAATCGCGTCTCCTCGTCCGCCAGCCAGTAGCCATAGAGGTAGGGAAGCGACCCGGCTACGATCATCGCCAGCGCCAGCAAGGCGGGGAAGCGGTATCCGGCGAGGGGGCGTGTGGACAAGGTTATCAGCCTTTGAGCCTTTGGGTTCCATTCTCGGGGTACGATGGCGTGATCTAATCACACTGGACCAACGAATACAAGTCATCGGCGCCCGCCCGCGCATGGTTCGCCGTTTGACCTGCCCCCCCCTAATTGCGATATCGTTTCCCGAAGTTCACAAAGAAACCAACGTACCGGGAGCGCAGGACAGCATGGCACGCAAGACTGGGTGGGTCTATTCGGAAGCGATGCTCGAGCATGACACCGGGCCCGGCCATCCCGAGCGCCCCGCCCGGTTGACCGCCATCAAGACGGCGTTCGAAGAAGCCGGCCTCAAGCCCGCCGGTATTCCCATCACCCCCGCCACGCGCGAAGACCTCCTCCGAGTCCACACCGAAGAGCACGTCGAGAAGGTGCAACAGACCTGCGCCCTCAGCCGCACTTACCCCGACCCCGACACGCCGATGGTGCCTGCGTCGTGGGACGCCGCCATGCTGTCGGCCGGCGGCGCGTTGTCGGCGTGCAAGGCCGTACTCGACGGAGGATTCGACAACGCGTTCTGTGCCATACGGCCCCCCGGTCATCATGCCGAGGCCGACCGTGCCATGGGCTTCTGCATTTTCAACAACGCCGCCGTCGCCGCACGCTGGCTCCAGCACACCGCCGGCGTCAAGCGCGTGGCCATCTTCGACTGGGACGTCCACCACGGCAACGGCACCCAGCATGTCTTCTACGACGATCCCACCGTCTTCTACGCCAGCATCCACCAGCACCCGTTCTACCCCGGCACCGGCTGGCCGTATGAACGCGGCGCCCAAAACTCCAATCTCAACGTCCAGATGGCCCACGGCTGCGGGCATGACGACTGGGTGCAGGCGTTCGACGAGAAAGTGCTGCCCGAACTCCAGGGATTCGAGCCCGACTTCCTGCTGGTGTCGGCCGGGTTCGACGCCCACCGGCTCGACCCCATCGGCGGGCAGGTGTGCGAGACCGAGACCTTCACGCACATGACGAAGGGCGTCCTGCCGATCGCGGGCGGCAAAATCGTGTCGCTTCTCGAAGGCGGCTACCACCTCGAAGCCCTCGGCGCCTGCGCCGTCGCCCACTTCCGCGCCCTGCGCGGCGACGGGGAACCGGGTTCCTGAACCGTCTCAGTGCACCGGGTGCTTGTCTCGAACCGCCGCAGGCGTGAGCCGTCAGCGGCGGAGCCCGGCTACGTGTCCATCGAAGAGCGGACGGGCCGCCCCAGCATCAGCGTCGGATCGGGGAGCTTGTCCTCGTAGATTTCGACGCCGTGTTCTTCACGCAGAATACGCATCATTTTGGCGATGGCGATCGGCGCCACGAGCCTGGGCTTGGCCTCCTCGATATTCAACGTGCTTTCATCGCGCCGCTCAAGCACCTTCAAGACCAGATACGCTTCGGGCATCGTGACGGCCCGGGTCTGGCCTTGCGCTTCAATCATCATCTGGTACTCCGGCAGGTAGACCGGGCCGATGATCTCGCCCTTCGCGCTGCCCGACGCACTCAGCCAAAAACCCTTGAACCGTGCCAGCCCCGGGTTGTTTTCGATTTCCGACTCCATGACGAACTGGGGATTGATAGCCAGAAACTCCCCGGCGATCTTGTCGAAATCCTCTCCCGCCTCGAGCCGCCTGCGCACCTTCGCCGCTTCCACCTCCGACTTCGGCGCGCTTGCCGGGAAGCGGATGGCGCGGAACTTCATCCATTCCAGCTTCTTCAATTCATCTCTGCGCAGCTTGTACTCCTGCTCGTAGGCCTCATCCTCGATCGTCAGCGAACCGTCCTTAAGCCGTTGCA
>JAACEL010000505.1 GCA_011682535.1 Nitrospiraceae bacterium
CTGAGGCTGCGCCTCCTCGCACGGCATGAACTCCCGGTTGATCCGGTCTTGGCGGTGCCAGGCCTCGTCGGATGCGTTGCGCGCGATGGCGTCGCGTTGGGGCGGGTCGGCCACCTGCCCCATCCACGGGTCGCCCTCCTGTCCGCGCAGGAACTGCCACGTGCTGTACTGCGTGTGGTATGTGCAGCCCCCCGCTTCCCAATAGTGATAGTGATCGCTGATGAGGTGGGAACTCACGCCGTTGTTGCGCAGGATCAGCGGTACGGAATCGTCGAAAGGTTCGAGCGGCCCCCAGGAACGGTGCAGGAAGTTGGGGCGTCCCGTATGGAAATCGCGCCGGGCCGGCATGCAGGGCATTGAGCACACGTAGCTGCGATCGAAGGTGACGGTGCGCTCGGCGAGGCGGCGAAAGTTGGGGGCGTCCACCCAGTCGCACCCGTACGGCGGAAGCAAGTGGCGGTTGAGGGAGTCGAACATCACCATGATGGCCTTCATAATGGATCTCCATGCGGGTTTTCTGGCCGAACCCCCAGCCTAGAGCGTGGCCATGGCGGAATGCAGCGGTGGTGGAGTTGCCGAACGCGCGGGGCTATCGGCGACGCAGCAGGCTGCGGCCGCGTCGGCGCGACACGCGCCGCGACCGGGCCGTCTCTTTGTTTTCCGGATGGAACAGGGTCAGCACCGGCACCTTCCCTTCCCACTCTTCCTGGGGCAGGTTGTGGCCCAGCGCCTTCTCGAGCGCAGCCAAGGCCAGCATCTCGTCGGGGCACACGAACGTGATTGCGTCGCCCTCGGCGTTGGCCCGCGCCGTGCGGCCGATCCGGTGGATGTAGTCGTCCGGGTTGTCGGGAATGTCGTAGTTGAACACGTGGCTGATGCCCTCGATGTCCAACCCGCGTGCGGCCACGTCCGTCGCGATGAGCATCTTGTAGCGGCCGCTTCGGAACCCGTCCAGCGCGCGCTGGCGCTGTATCTGCGAGCGATCGCCATGGATGGCCTGGGCCTTGAAGCCCGCGTGCTTGAGGGCTTTGGCCACGCGGTCGGTGCGGATCTTGGTACGCAGGAAAATCAGCGCCGAGTCGATGTGCTCCTCCTTGAGGATCTTGATGAGCAACCCGGTTTTCTCGACGCGATGGACGGTGTAAAGCTTCTGTCGGACCGTATCGACGGGCTTGGCGATGGCGCCAACGGAGATCCGCACCGGTTCGTCTAGCATGTCCTGGGTCAGGCGGACGATCTCGTCCGGGAACGTTGCCGAGAACATCAACGTCTGACGTTCCCGCGGGAGCTTCCGCAGAATGCGCCGGATGTCGGGCAGGAATCCCATGTCGAGCATCCGGTCCGCTTCGTCCAGTACCAGCGTCTCGAGGTCATTGAACTTCACGTTGCCCCGGCCCATGTGGTCAAGCAGACGGCCCGGCGTGGCCACGATGACGGCACGGCCCTGACGCAATGCCTTGATCTGCTTGTCGAATCCGACTCCGCCGTAGATGCACACTGAACCGATGCCCAGCGGCCTGCCGATCAGGTCCACGATCTGGTGAACCTGCTGCGCCAGTTCGCGCGTCGGCGTCAGCACGAGCATCATGCTCTTTTTCAGTGGCCCCCCCGCTAGCCGGGTAAGCGAAGGCAGCGTGAACGCAAGGGTCTTCCCCGTTCCCGTCTGGGCGATGCCGACCACGTCCCTCCCTTCGAGCACGGGCGGAATTGCCTCGTCCTGGATGGCGGTGGGTTCAACAATCTTCTGGGCCTTGAGGACGCTCAGGCAGCGGGGATCGAGGTCAAAGTCTTCAAACGACATGGTGCGCATCCGGTGATGGGGTGTGCCGCGGAAGATGCAATACGTGTGCCCGGGCCATGGTGTCCGGGGACTCGTGGGTGATACGAACACACCCTTCCGCCGATAGATGCGGCGGCTCGTTGCAGAAGTCGCGGTGAGCTGTAGGATCTAATCTCAATTTCCACAAATTATACATCAACCAGTGAACTGAATCAAAAAAGCCCAAGCGGTCGGTATATCGCCGGCTAGCTCTGCCGTGGCGCGCGGCATCTGGCGCTTCGGGCGCGCCACAATGCGCAACCCGGCGTTCGGGAACGATTTGAGGGGTAAGCGCCGTTCGACTACAATGCCATTCTATGACGAACCCGTCCGAGAAACTGGTGTCCATCATCGTGCCGTGCCACAACGAGGAGGCCAGCGTCGCGCCATTCCTGGAGCGTACGCGGGCCGCGGCAGACCAAGCCGCTGAGTTCGCGTTCGAATTCCTCTTCGTCGACGACGGCAGCCAAGACGCGACCAAGCGCCGCGTCATCGAGGCAAGTCAGGCCGACCCCCGAGTCAAGCTGGTGTCGCTGTCGCGCAACTTCGGCCACCAGCGCGCCATCTCGGCCGGCCTTGATTTTTGCTCGGGCGACTACGTAATCGTCATCGACGCCGACTTGCAGGATCCCCCCGAGATGATTCCCCGAATCATCGAGCGACTGGAAGAAGGCAGCGACCTTGTGCATATGGTGCGCGAGAGCCGCGCGGTCGACTCGTTCGCCAAGCGTGCCTCCGCCCGCATCTTCTACGCCTTCATGCGCCGCTACGTGCTGCCCGAACTAACGCCGGACGCGCCGGACTACAAAGGCTTCAACCGGCGCGTACTCAAGGCCATGCGCCTCTACCGCGAGCGCGTACGCTTCATGCGCGGAATGCTGGCCACCCTCGGGTTCAACCAGACCGAGCTCCGTTACGTCAGAGAAGAGCGCCACTCCGGCGTCACCAAGTACCGTGGGCGCAACATCCTGCGCTTGTGCCGCGACGCCATCGTGTCCTACTCCGTGATCCCCATCCGGCTGAGTTTCTTCGCCGGCATCCTGACCGCTCTCGCAGGGATCCTCGTATTCCTGGCCTCCGGCCTCGTCCATTTCTGCGGCCAAGGCCTCGATCACCCGCTACTTGCCATCGTGATCGGCCTGCAACTTCTGCTCACCGGCGCCGTCCTCACCGTGCTGGGCCTCATCGGCGAATACCTCGGCTGCATCATCCGCGAGGTCAAACAGCGTCCCCTGTACCTTGTGGAATCCACTCATAACCTAGTGGAATGAGTCGTCCCAATGGGGCGTAGTGCGTGAGGAGGGACACCGAGTTTCGCTTCGCCCGATCAGGGGAGTTGTCATCTTGACCGAAGGGAGAGATCTCGAAGCCCCTGTCGCTCTGGCTTCTGCGCATGGGCCAACAGCGACATGGGTGGCCTGCAATTTCTCGCTATGCTCGAAATGACAGGGAAAACGGCAGCCGATAACAATATGGACCATCAACTCTGACGAGTGGGCAGCGGCGGAAGGCGCCATTTGCGGCCCCTCGTCGAGTTCCTCACCCAGCAGACGCGCACGCAGAGCTATTTGCGAAAGGGGGTTGGAGCAACGCGCGCCATGGACCGGAGTGATTCACCTTCGGCTTCTCTTCGCGTCATTGCGAGGGAGCCTCGGCGACCGCGGCAATCTCGTCTAGCCCAGCGCATCGCCCCCCCTGTCATCTCGAGCGCAGCGAGAGATCTCCTCCTGCCCGCCGCCCTTGGCAGCACGAGATCTCTCGCTACGCTCGAGATG
>JAACEL010000506.1 GCA_011682535.1 Nitrospiraceae bacterium
CTGCGTGATGGATGCGTCCAGTGTGGTGGGAAGTTCAAAGGTGAACTCGGCCCACTCGCCGTGTTTCGAGTGTGCCTCGATCTTGCCCTGATGCGACTGGATGATGCGCCACGTCGTGTAGAGCCCGACGCCGGTGCCTTTGCGCTGGAGGAGTTCGGGGGTCTGGATCCGTGAGAATTTGCGGAACAGTTTGGAGCGTTCCTCCTCGGGAAACCCGGGGCCCTCGTTCCAAATGGACACGTTCAGCCGCTCACCTTCCTTGCGGATACTGAGACGCACTTCACCGCCCTCGTTGCCGTATTTCACAGCGTTCGACAACAGGTTGACCATGACGATCTGCAGCAGGTCGGGGGCGCATCGCACGGCAAGGGCGCCCCCGTTCCAGTCGCGCGTGAAGCGCATCTCTTTTGTCTCGATCTGAGGCATCACAGTGTCGATCGCCGACTCGACCACGATCCCGATGAAGTCGACATCCGGCCTGAAATCGGGCTCGAGCTGGCCGCTTTCGAGCCGCGACAGGTTGAGGTATTCGCCCACGAGATCCTGTAGGTACTTGGCCTTCTTGACGATGCGGTTCAGTTGATCTTTCTGCTTGGGCTGTAACTCTCCCAGATAGCCGCCCAGCAGCACGTCGGCGCTCATCACCATCGATCCGAGGGGACTCTTCAGTTCGTGGCTGACGAATCCGAGCATCTCGAAGTAGGCCTCCATGGCGGCCGTCAATTGCTCGATGCGATACGCCTTTTCAACGGCCTGACTGAGGCGGTCGGCGATGGCCAGGTGTAGACGGACCTGGTGGTCGTCGTACACGTTGGGTGTGCGTGAACTGCGGAAGAGGAAGCCGATAGGCCGGTCCTCGATCACCAAGGGACACGTCATGCTCGACCGGATGCCTTCTTGCAGGATCAGGCGCGTCGAAGCGCTCGTGGGATGAGCCGCGGCGTACTGCTCCAGGTCATTGATAACGCGTGGCTGGCCGCTCTGCAGCACGCCCTCCAGTGAACTGCCCTGCAAGTCGGCACTGTAGCCGTTCTTGAGCGAGAGCGATTCGTAATCCGCGCGTGTCCAATAGGATACCAGCCGTTTCCCATCGTCTTGAAGGAAGGCCACGCTGATCCGGTTGCACGGACTGAATTGGCGGATGGAGTCGAATAGGAAGTTCATCACGTCGTCCAGCGACTCCGCCGCCATCACCTTCCCAATGATCGTGTCGAGAACCAGCCGTTCCTCGGGCGAGCAGCGCTCATACGTTTCTCGCAAACCCTCGTTACCGACGTACTGCAGCGTCATCGCCAGATTCTGAGAATCCTGGCGCATCAGGCCGCTCATGAAAGCCAGCATCGCCATCGCCATGCCCGGGTTGGTCTCGATGAGCTGCTGGAATGTCGCGTGGTCGAGCACCCACAGTTGCGTGTCCGTGTGCGCGCGCAGTGTGGCGGTTCGCGGCCTCTTCTCGAACAGGCTCTGCATTCCGCCCACGTCGCCCGTCTTCAACACCGCCACCTGAACCACGCCGCCGTCCTCCGCGCTCTTCTCGACGCGAACCTCCCCCGAGGCCACAATGAACATCCAATCCGCCGCGTCACCCTCCGCACAGATCGTCGCACCTTCCACAAACGGCTCCGTACGCATCTTGCGCTCGAGCAAGGCGAGTGAAGCGTCGTCCAACGATGAGAAGCAGTCAACCTTCTTCAACAACGCGGATCGTGGGGCAGTCTGGCCCATTGTGCTCCTTACGGGTGCGTTTGCCATTCGACTAAACGGCGTGAACGAGAGCTGACAGACAGAGACTGGCGAAAACGCGCGCAGAAGTCAAGTCGTGGGCCAAGAGCGACATCGCGGGGCGCCCGTCGTTCGAGGCCGCCAAGCCCCATAGCGGGCAACGAACGTCAGAACCTTCATTCCAGAGGATCGCGTATTCAGATGAGAAAGCCGCGCTCAGTCCTTGGCGGCCTGGCGGCGTTTCTTGAGTTCGCGCCAGGTGGTCAGGATGATGCCTTCTTCTTCGATGACTTTTTTGACTTCGGGGCTGATCATGGCGGTGTAGTCGCCATACAGGTGGTCGCGGTTGCCGTTGATCTGTCCGATCACATCGTCGGGCTTCGTGCAGTGCACGATCATCTCCGTGATGCCGGGCTTCAACTCGCGGATGGCCTTGGAATAATGCTCACGTTTGTCCGTCGTCTTCCAGTCGTAGCTACTCGCATGCACATAGTCGATCACCGGCAGGCCGCCCGCCCAGACCATCGCGGCGGCTGCTTTGACGAACTCCGGATCGGCGCCAGTGCCAGCGGTGTTCGCGGGGATGAGGATCGGGATTCCCTTCTCGATACCGACTTTGGCGTAACGCTCGAAGAACTCCGGCGTGGCGAACAGCGTGCCCATGTGCGAGTCCAGATGCGTAATGGGCAGGCCCATCGTTTCGGCGCGATCGACCTGAGCGCGAATCTCGGTTTCGACCTCGTCAGGCGTGGCGTTCTGAACAACGTCCGACACACCGTCCGGCAGGCAGCCCTGCTTGTCGGCGAGGCCCGGCACGGCGGTTTTGCCGGCGACCGGCATCCAGCGGTAATAGTCATACTCCGACGTCAGCGTCAGGTGAAGTCCGACGTCCACGTTCGGGTTGGCCTTCACGTATTCGGCGAATCCGCCCACCCATGGACACGGCATCATCACACTGACCGAGGTGACCAGTCCGTAGTCCAGCGCTTCGGTAGCGCCGCGGTTCGAGGCGTACGACATGCCCACGTCGTCGCAGTGGATGATGAGAATCCGGTCACTGGGCCCCCACCCAAGCCGCTCCCCGTAGGTGGGCTCCGAAAGGGCCGGTGCGGCCCACAGAAGTGCCACCAGTACTACGCCAATTGCTGCTTTCTTCATGATCGTGCTCCTGTTGTTGTTTCCTTGGGGACTCGGCGGCGGGACACCGTTGGTGAGATTCGTCGAACCTAAGATTGGTGAACCTGCGCACTCCTTCATACACGTTCCTTGTACTCTTTTCCGGAAGTGTACGTCAAGCCCAGGTGAAGTTAGAGGCCATTCCGAAATGCGAGGAGTCTTGACCGCCGGATCGACGGCGTCCATAATAAGCGCATCTAGCGGCTGCTGGGAGACTTGAGCGATGATGTACGAACAGCGACGCTTTACCCGTGTGTCGATTGAGAAGCTGTGTTCCGTCACGACGAGTGAAGGACAGGTGGTCCCCGCCGAGATCGAGGATGCCTCCATCAACGGTTTGCGCCTCGCCGTCAATGAGGCGTTGCAGCCCGGCGCAGAGTGTATCCTATTGCTGACCCCGGAAGTGGACAAGGAGATCGAGGTCCGGGGGACGGTGGTCGCCAAGACCGAAAACGGCTGCAATATCGAGATCAGCGCGATTCGCGCCGACAGTTTCGAGCACTGGCGCGAACTGATCATCGACCACGCCGAAGACGGCTACGAGATGGACACCGAGATCACCAGCCGAATGGACATCTGGCCCGACACCTACTAGCCCCAAAACAAGCGTAAACGCTCAACAGAACTATGATGATCGGGGTTGAGACCTCTTTGTGGGTGCCGAGGAGGTACTCTACGTTGTCGCGGGCA
>JAACEL010000130.1 GCA_011682535.1 Nitrospiraceae bacterium
CTGATGGGATCGACCTTCATGCCGTGGTGATTGCCGCTGGATGCGATCTCGACCAGCTTGCTGGTGTAGGACAGCTTGGTCATGGGTTCGGGGGCGGCGAACAGCACTGACGGTGGCCTCCGATGGCTCCATTGGGCCGTGAACGACCTCAAAGATGGGCCGTGACAGCAAAATCGAACTTGAAATCATCAGTGTATTCCTCTACAATAATAGAAAACCTGCCCTGATGGTCGCGGGCAGTCCTATATGGGAAATGTCAGTTGAAGGCATTTCGCTTCGATGCCTCAACTTCAATAACCCACACTTAGACGGAAAGAGCCAAGAAAATCAGGAGTAGCTATATGGACCAAGGATATGAACTAAGAATTACAGAAGGCAAAGGAGAGGGCATGTTTGCCTGTAAAGATTTCCAACGCGGCCAACTCGTCATGAAGGGCAAAATAGAGAAAGAGCTGAAAAAAAGCACGCCCCATTCCTCCCAAATCGGCAGGAACCGGCATGTCCTGCACGCCGGTTTAATCAGCAAAGTGAATCATTCCTGTAATCCCAATTGCGGTATTGGGGTAAATGAAACAGGCGCCCATGATTTTGTAGCTTTCAGAGATATCCGCGCAGGAGAGGAGTTGACCTTTGATTATGCCATGCGCAACTATTCGGTGGATCATTTCCCCCCCAAATGTATGTGTGGCGTCCCCCATTGTCGTGGTAGGATTACGGGATGGAAATCTCTGCCCGAAAGAACCCAAAAAGCGTATGAGGGCTTTGTGGCTCCTTACCTGCTGGAAATATGAGTTTATCGCGGCTGTAGTCCAGCACATTCCCCCACGAGGTTTCCAGGTTAAAGAATAGTGACACGATGGCGAAGCCCAGGAGAATAGAAACGCCGGTCGAGAAATGTAGCACGCATGGGGGTCGGTCGAGAAGTGAAGCACCCTTGGTAGACTCTCGCTGGTCTGGGGCATTGGGCTTGAGAAGTGTGAAGGATGAATAGGAACGTGAGAGGAGCGAAGGTCAGGAATTGTGAATTCGGCGACAAACTCGTTCGCATATCCAATTGGGAACGAGAGAGAAACCGACGCTGATGGAAACGACCGTTGAACGTAGGGTGCGATTGAGAAACAGGGGATGTACCAGTGGCGGTTGGCGCTGCGAGATCATTTGAACCTGCTTCAATGGTTGCAGAAGTACACATGAAGCTTGAAGGAAGGGGAATGAGCGGGGGAAGAGCCGGTCTTCAGCGGTTGAGACCGGTTCGCGTGCTCGCCCTTTCTGCAGCCCTCTTCTACCCCGGGTCATCGATGGGGCCGGGGCGAACGATGCGGGGGGCGTTGGCGATTTGGGGGCGGACGGCGAGCCAATCGATGCCCTGGAACTGGGGATCGGGGATGGCGCGGACCTCTTCGGCGCCGCGATAGGGGCACATGGCGTCGACCCACAGGATGAGCCGGCGCAGGCTGATGGGATCGACCTTCATGCCGTGGTGATTGCCGCTGGATGCGATCTCGACCAGCTTGCTGGTGTAGGACAGCTTGGTCATGGGTTCGGGGGGGGTCTGGTAACCGGCGGGGTCGCGCTGGTCGTAACCCTCGACCATGAGCATGCCGGCAATACCGAAACCTGGCGGGGGATCCTTCGGCATCTTGTAGGCTGCGCCCCAGGCGGGTTGCCCGGTGAGGAGCCAGTAGGCTTCGTCGAAACCGAGGAATCCGGGCTTGGGCGTGAAATCGAGGGTCTTTCGGGCTTTGCCGTCGCCCTGGTGGCATTTGCCGCAGTATTCGTCGAGCACGGGACGCACGTAACGGGCGAAACTGACGCTGTCTTCGCCCCAGGGCGGCGGGGTAATCGTGCGGGGTGGCTGGGCGAGGGCCTTGGACGGCGTATTGGACGCGGGCGCGCCGCTATGTCGCTCGTGACACCCCAGGCAGCCACGCCGTTCGCCGGGCATTACGCCGGTGAAACTCCGCATCGTTTGCAGCGCGCGGTGGTTCTCGTCGAGCAGTTGGAAGTGCAACGGAATGCCCGAGGGCGCGTGGAAGGACACGGAACCGTCGTCTTCGATGGGCACGGTGCCGAGCACGCGCTTGACGCCTTCGGATTGCACGCCGGACACGACGGGTCCGCTCGAGAGATAGGGGCGTTTGTGCCAGTAGGTGTAGGTCTTGTGTTCGATGCTGAGGATGCGCAGGTATTTCGCCTTGCCGCGCAAGACTTCGGGTGCGCCTTGGTACACGTTGCTGCTGAAGATGACACCACCCTTGGGATTGAGGCGTTCCTCGTAGCTGGGCCAGTCGACGAGGTCGCGGATGACGTACGGCCGGGGGCGTGGTTTCAGGGGCATGGCGTGAAAGATGTTGTGTACGCCTTCGTAGATCAACTCACGATTGCCCTCGACGTCCATCAGATATAGAGCAAACTTGCCGTCGCGGTTGGCCGAGACGATGAAGTCCCGCTCGCTGAGCGGATAGGGCGAGTAATAGGCGGTGTAGCGGCCGCTCGCGTGGTAATCGGGCGACTCGACAGGGTCAACGGGCCCGTTACCCGATTCGGGCCATTCGACGTCGGCGGTGACCTTCGTCAGGCCCTGTGGAAAGTTGAGTCCGGCGCCGGGATCGATGATGCCCACGGAACCGGCGAACCAGTTGTGGTGGGCGCTGCCGGTGAACATCACCCGGCGGCTACCGGGGATGCTGCGGGCATCCTTGAGCAGGTCGGGCCACACGCTCTGATTGCCCCAGAGGGTGTTGGGCTGCGTGCCGTCGGGATGCATGGTCCAGAGACTCTGGGCGCGCCAGAGGGGCTTGTCGGTGTACTCCCAGCGTGTGTAGACAACGCGGCCGTCGTCCATCACGGACGCGAGGTAGTCGGGTTCGTTGGCGCGCGAGACGAGATAGATATTGCGTCCGTCGGCGTCGCAACGCGCAAGCGGGAATGCGCTCGTGGGCGGCATACAACGCACGTACGTGTGGCCGCGCGTGGTGCTGAACAGGATATGGCCGTCGGGCAGGTAGATCGGGTCGAGGTCGTCGTAGGGGCCGTCGGTGAGTTGGACGAGTCCGGTGCCGTCCACGTTGATCTCGTAGAGATGGAAGGCCTTCTCGTTATGCGGCTTGAAACAGAAGAGCACCTTCGTAGCGTCGAACGAGAGGTCGGGGCGCCAGAAGGAACCGTGCAGCGGCGCTTGCGGCATGAGTTGCGTGAGGGCGCCTTCGGGCGACAGGCCGTCGAGAATCAGCAGCCGCGCGCCAGGCACGGCCATATAGCCCAGCCGGTGGCGCGTTTCGTGGGGCCATTCCGAACCCTCGGGGTAAGGCATGTCGACGAACAGCATCCGGTCGAAATCCACCACCGGATTCGCGAACATGATCCGCCGTTTGATGGCCCGGACCTTCAGGTACAAGCCGCGGTCAGGGCCTTTGGCCTTACGGGCGGCCGCGGACAGCTTCGCCAGCGCCTTGAGTTCCCCGGTAAAGTCGACTTCTCCGGGGTGAGCCCGTTCGATGCGGCCGGCGAGACGCCGGGCCCACTGGATCTCGTCTCGAATGCGCTTCGGCGCCGGCTGCCCGTCCGCCTGGAACAGCCAGTCGCGTTCGAGTACATCGCGTGCTTCGTCCGCCGTAAGGGGGCGTGTCTCCGGTGTGGCGGGTGTCTTGTAGGGGGCAACAGCCTCCTGCACGTTTGGCCGCCACTCGATGCGCTCGCCGCAATCGAAGGCCAAACGAATCCAGTCGGGTGAGAACCGTGTCGTCCCGCCGCCCTGTTTGAGTTCCTCGAACCGACGTTGGAACGCCGCCGCCTCTTCCCACCGACGCGCGTCCTCCGGCCGCTGCCGCTCGCGCTGGGCTTCCGTGAGTGGACGGTACTCCGTCAGTAGAGCCAGAAGCGACGCGACGATCGTCTCGTTCAAGGCGTCATCCGGCGACGCCAGGTAGGCGGCCGGGCTCATCCCCGTCCATTGCGTGAACTTGCGGCAGTCCTCGGGGAACGCGGCATTGAGCTTTACGGAAAGGATGTTCTCCAAGTCCGGGTCGAAAGCGCCGTCGGCCGCGGCGAGATTCTGTCGCGATTCGGCGAGGGTTTCCGCCAAGGAATCACCAGGGGCATAGAACGCGTTGAGTTTGCGTTCCTGCTCGGCATCGAGCGCCAGCACCGACTCTATCCCGGCCCCGTAGAGTGCCGCAATCTGTTTCGCGCTGAGGGCGTCGGCATAGAGGCGCACGTCGTCCAGAGCGCCCTGGAAGTACTCGCCCTGGCCGTTGAGGGAACCGAGGAACGCCGGGGCACGCGGAGACGTGACGAGACGGCCCTTACGCTCAAGCGAGCCCACCTCGACGCCGTCGAGGTAGACACGCATCGTCTCACCGTCGAACGTGGCGGCGCAGTGATGCCAAAGACCGTCGCTGACCGCCTTGGCGTCGATCCGTGCGTCGCACTCCTCGTATCCGTCCACGTTCAGGCCCAGGGACAGAATGGTGCCGCTCGCCTGGAATGAAAAAAGAATGCGCTCGCCGCATTCCTGGCGGAAGATCTCGCGGTAGCCCCCCAGGTCCGTCGGCCGCACCCACGCCGACAGGGTGATGGTCGACAGATCCTTGACCACCGGCCCGACAGGCGCCGTGAGCTTGTGCGCGTTGCGGAGGACGAGGGCGTTGCCGAACACACCGGTCACGCGGCGCAGCTTCGCCGAACTGCCCTCCACTCGTTTCGCATCGCAGCCGCTGCCGCTCGAATCACGCGCGTTCGCGCCGGACTCCTCGTCAAACGTCCAATGCGCGACGAGGGCCTTACCGGCGCCGGCGTCTGTGCCGGCCATGGACGCGGCGGGGAAGGCCAACGCCGCGAGACACAGCAATACGGTCCAGCGCGATGTGCTGCTACGTACGGTACGACGCATAATTGACCTCCATGATGGGCGAAGCATGCAGACGGGCTCTTGCGCTTACGGCTCCAGGGTCATGATCTCGATCTTGCGGAACTCGGTGGGATGGCTCTCCGCCTGGAGGGCGATGTAGCCGCTGTCGAGCATCTTGTCACCGTCTGCGATGAGCATCTCTGCGTCGTCGTCGCGCGGGTCGAGTTGGGGCTTCTCGTATTCGAGCACGAGATCGCCATTGACGAAGTGCTTGATCGTGCCGTTGCCGCGCACCTCGACCTCCACCGTGACCCACTGGTCGCCATGGAACGTCTTGGAAGTCGAATTCATACAATGACGCCGCTCGAGCTTGCCATCCATCACGACGTTGGTGCCGGGCGTGCACACGTTGGCCGTTGCGCGCTCATCCGTGCCGTTGCCGCCGAGCAATTGGACTTCGACACTGACGGGAAAGTCCTGATCGACCCGCATGCTGGCGGGGTCTTGGCAATGCAGCATGAGGCCGTTGTTGCGGAACGCCCACCCCGGGCCGCCCGCCACCTGTTCGCCCACGAAGCGGTATTCAACGCGCAGGCGGTAGTACGAGTAGGGCGTCTTGTAGAACAGGTGGCCGAACTTGCCATCGAACTTCTCATATTTGTCGTAGGCGGCCTTGAGCACGCCATCCTCGACCCGAAACGTGTCGGCGTAGTTTTCGCCCAACTCGTGCCCGGCGAATTTGGGGGTCCAGCCGTCAAGGTCTTTTCCGTTGAACAACGGCGTCCACTTCGAGCCGGACCCCGCCTCCGCAGCCAACGCGCCCGGCGTTGCGAACAGACTGACGGCAACAAGTATGGCAAGTCCACAACCCGCCAGGGCGTGGAGTGTATGAACGGAACGAATGGCGGTTTTCATCGGTAATCGGCCTCCTTCATGAGCTGACGTACAACCTCGAGTTCCCAGTGTTACCCATTCCGCGACAAGCGCGGGCCGGGCACTCAGGATATCATATTGCGGCCGGTTGGCAAGCCCGCGAACAGCGGCAACGTGGCGTGCCCGAACACGCCCGGGCGTTCGGGGCCAGCGCCCTGCCTCTTGATCCTTCACGCCGCTCGGACGATACTGTTCATCAGTATGGATAGCCGTGACGAGGGGAACGTTCGCAGCCGTGTGACGAAGGAGAGGCGACAATGAAGGATACATCCCGACGTTCATTTTTGAAGCACACCGTGGCGGGGGCTGGACTGGCCGGTTTGGGGCGCATGGCGGCCGCGGCGGAGAAGCCTATCCAGGGCTTCGAGGACACGGACACGACCACGCAGAAGGACAAGGTCTGGCAGCCGGTGTCGGACCGCAAGATCCGCATGGGCATTGTGGGCTATGGCGTGTGCCGGTTCGGGGCCGCGTTCGGGCTGCAGGATCACCCGAACGTCGAGGTCGTCGCGGTGAGCGACCTGATCCCGGAACGTTGCGCGGACCTGGCGAAGGCATGCCGTTGCGAGAAGACGTATCCGTCGCTCGAGGAGTTGGTCAAAGACGATACCATCGAAGCCGTATTCGTGGCCACGGATGCCCCCAGCCACGCACGGCATTGCATGGACGTGTTGAAGCACGGCAAGCACGTCGCCACGGCCGTACCCGCTACGTTCGGCTCTCTTGAAGAAGCCGAGCAGTTGTTCGCGGCCGTGAAAGCGTCGGGCCTGAAATACATGATGTTCGAAACGTCGACATTCCACAACGACTGCTACGCCATGCGCGAGATCTTCAACGCGGGCGAGTTCGGCACGATGGTGTACACCGAAGGCGAGTACTATCATTACATGGAAACGCCCATCGATTCGTTCAAGGGCTGGCGCGTCGGGCTGCCGCCGCAGTGGTACCCGACGCATTCGAACGCCTACCACACCGGTGTCACAAGCGGCAGCTTCATCGAGGTCTCCTGCATGGGTATCCCGAGCATCATTCCCCACCTCCTACCCGCAAACAACCCCTACCAGAACCCCTTCGGATCGGAGATCGCCCTGTTCCGCACCAGCGAGGGCGGCATGTCGCGGATGGCGGTCAGTTGGGACACGCCCGGCCACGGCGGAGAGCGGGGCCGCGTACGCGGCCAGAAAGGCTCGATGCTGGGGATGAAATACGACGGCATTGGCGATATTTCAAAACTCGCACTCGATAAGCCGCCGCTGCCGCCCGGTGTCTCGGCTGGTGGACACGGCGGCTCGCACGGATACCTCGGCAACGAATTCGTGACGGCCATACTCGAGGACCGCAAGCCCCTGGTCAACATCGCCTGGGCCTTGAACATGACCGTCGCCGGCATCGTGGCGCATCAATCCGCCCTCAAAGACGGCGAACTGATGAAAATTCCGCAATACGCGTTCTAGGAACCTTCCACGCCTGACGGTGTTTCACTTGAGTAAGCGCTAAAGCTGAGTTTTCCGATCTGGCCGGCACACCGCGCCACACTCTACATGAGGCTTGCTATGAGGCGATTACTACTTGCGGTTGCAGTACTTGTGCCCATGGGGGCGTGCGGCGCGGACGCGGAGGCCGTGCGTCCATTCGAACGCGAAGCGCAACGCCCGTCGACGAGCGCGATCGACAGCCTGGTGCTGCCCGCGTTGCAGGCACATGGCATCAAACCGGCGAATCTGTGTTCGGACGAAGTGTTCGTCCGGCGCGTCTACCTGGACGTGATCGGCACGCTGCCTCAGCCCCAGGAGGTCCGCCAGTTTCTGCGGCAGCGGCGTCCCAACAAACGCACGGCGTTAATCAACAGCTTGATGGACCGCGAGGAATTCGCCGACTACTGGGCGATGAAATGGTGCGACCTGCTACGGGTCAAGGCGGAGTTCCCCATCAACCTGTGGCCGAACGGCGTACAGGCCTACTACCGTTGGATTCGCGACGCCGTCCGAGACAACATGCCCTATGACCAGTTCGTGCGCGAACTGCTGACGTCGAGCGGCAGCAACTTCCGCGTGGCGCCGGTCAACTTCTACCGCGCCGTCCAGGGCCAGAAACCGGAAACGATCGCCAGCGCGGTGGCGCTGACGTTCATGGGAACGCGCTCGGCGAACTGGACCGAAGCGCAGCGCGCAAACATGGCGGCATTTTTCTCGCGCATCCAGTTCAAAGGCACGGCGGAATGGAAGGAAGAAATCATCTCGCTCGATCCGGCCCCGGCGGGGCCGTTGGACGCGGTGTTGCCCGACGGCACGCCGGTGCATATTCTGCCGGACGAGGATCCGCGGCGTGTCTTTGCCGATTGGCTGATTGCGCCGGGCAACCCCTGGTTTACGCGCAATATCGTGAACCGCGTGTGGGCGTGGCTGCTCGGGCGCGGTCTGATCCATGAGCCGGACGACATCCGGCCGGACAACCCGGCGGTGTACCCCGAGGTGCTGGCCTACCTGCAAAAGGAACTGGTGGCCGCCGACTACGATCTGCGCCACGTCTACCGTCTGATCCTCAACTCGCGCGTGTATCAGCAGTCTTCGATCCCGCAAAGCAATCACCCCGGCGCCGAAGCGCTGTTTGCGCAATACGCTGTCCGGCGGCTGGACGCAGAGGTGCTGGTGGACGCGTTGGACACGGTATTCGGAGGCGCCGAAAACTACGAGAGCGCGATTCCGGAACCGTTCACGTTCATTCCCAACCAGCAACGCACGATCGCGCTGGCCGACGGCAGCATCACAAGCCAGTTCCTGGAAATGTTCGGGCGGCCCTCCCGCGACACAGGCCTGGAATCGGAACGCAACAACCAGCCCACGGACGCGCAACGGCTGCACATGCTCAACTCGACCCACGTGCAACGCAAGATCGAGGGTGGTTGGCGGATGCGCCGAATCTTGCAGGCGGCGGAGACGAATCGGACTGAGGCCATTCAAACGCTGTACTTGAGTGTGCTTTCGCGCCGTGCCACGCCATCCGAAATGGCTGTCGTGGAAGCGTACTGCGAGCAGGATGGCCTGAGCGGGGAGCAGATCGCCTCCGACCTGGCGTGGGCGCTTGTCAACACCAAGGAATTCCTGTACCGGCATTAAACGCGGCGAGCCCGGCGGAAGGAAGGATGATGGGATGAACATGAACAAGCAGGGCGCCTCGGGTACGATCACCCGGCGAACGGCGTTGAAACAGGGGCTCTTGGGGGCAGCGGGGCTCGCGCTGTGCGGGCGCCGAGGTGCGTGGGCGCGAACGCCGGACTCACCCGCCCGGGCCAAGTCGGTGATCCAGATTTGGATGTGGGGTGGCCCGGCCCATACGGACACATTCGACCCGAAGCCAGACGCCGGTTATGACTATTGCGGGCCGCTGGACAAGACAATCGACACGAACGTCGACGGCATTCAGATCGGCGACCAGTTGCCGCTGCTGGCCCGGCAGGCGGACAAGTACTCGATCATCCGCAGCATGACGCACGGCATAAACGCGCACGAAACGGCGTCGTACATCGTGCAGACGGGCCGCCGCCCCGGCCGCCTTGTATATCCCTCGGCCGGAGCGGTCATGTCGCTCTTCAAAGGCATCGACCGGGGCTACGATGGCTTGGCTCCGCCCTACATCGTGTTGACGGAGCCGCAGGGGCGCTTCTCCGAGGCCGGTTTCCTGGGGCAACGCTACAAGCCATTCGCCACCGGCGGCGATCCGAACCGGAACCCATTCGTGGTCGAAGGGATCGTCGCGGAGGGCGTGTCGGACGAGCGCCAGCACGGACGCCGCGAACTCCTCCACGCGTTGGATTCGCTCGGCAAAGCCATGCCCGGCAATCCACATTTCGAACGCCTGGATCGTTGCGAGCAGAACGCCTACGACCTGATGTTCGGCGAGACGCGGGAACTGTTCGACCTATCCAAAGAAAAGAATGAGACGCGGGAGGCCTACGGCCGCAATACGTTCGGGCAGTCGTGTCTGATGGCGCGGCGGCTGGTGGAAGCGGGCGTACCGTACGTGACGATCAACTACAAGGGATGGGACACGCACAAGCAGCACTTCCAGATCATGAAGCGGAAACTGCCGGAACTGGACAAGGGCATGTCGGCGTTGCTGCAGGATCTGTCTGGCCGGGGTCTGCTCGACAGCACGATCGTGTGGTGGGGGGGCGAGTTCGGACGGACGCCGCGGGTCCAATGGGCGCCGCCTTGGAACGGCGGCCGCTCGCACCATGGTCAGTGCTTCACCAGCGTCGTGGCAGGCGGTGGATTCAAAGGCGGGCAAGTCGTGGGTGCATCGAACGCCACGGGCGAAGAAGTGACCGAGCGCCCGGTGTACCCCGTAGACCTGATCGGCAGCATCTACGAACTGATGGGCATCGAGCCGGACGGTCCGCTGCCCAACCCGCGCGGCCTGACGGCGCAGGTGCTCCCCGCGCCGGAAAACGGCGAACCCAGCGGAGGCCGCCTCTATGAGATCATGTAGACACAAGGCCGGATCGATGAAGGGCGTCCTCGGACTCATGCTGGCCGCCTTGACTGTCTTGAGTACGACGGCTTGGGGCCAAGCGGCCAAGCGGGAGCCCCATATCGGCTATCTCTACCCGAGCGGCGGACAGCGGGGCACCGTGGTGCGCATCCTGGCAGGGGGCCAGTTTCTGCGTGATGTGACCGATGCGCATATCTCCGGTGAGGGCGTCCAGGCCACGGTGATCAAGCACTACAGACCGCTCAATAACCTCGATCGGGACGAACGTCTGGAGCTTCAGCGGCGGATGCGGGAACGTTGGATCGCGCTTGCGGGTGATGGTCGCCTGCCGCCGATACTCCGCAGAGGGTTCGCGAAACGCGGCGACCAGTCCGAACTCCTCCCACAGCAAAAAGTGAAGCTACCCGACCATCCGCTGTTCGAAGGCCTGGACTCCATGAGTCTGCGAGACCTGCAGCATAGGCTGGACATGTTCACCAATTTCCGGAAACGCCAGATCAATAGGCAGATCGGCGAGAGCGTGCTGATCGAACTCACCATCGATCCTGGCGCGGAGCCGGGCGACCGGGAACTGCGGCTCGTCGCGAAGAACGGCCTGACCAATCCCCTGTGCTTCCAGGTGGGCCGCCTGCCGGAAGTGAAAGAACAGGAGCCCAACGACCCCAATGCCCCCGCGTTTCTAGGCGAGCCCGAGCCGATTGAGCTGCCGGTGCTGCTAAACGGCCAGATCATGCCGGGGGACGTCGATCGCTTTAACCTCAGAGCGCGGCGCGGCCAGCGACTCGTGATCGACGCGTACGCGCGGCGCCTGATCCCCTACCTGGCGGACGCGGTCCCCGGCTGGTTCCAGGCCATCGTCGCATTGTACGACGCCCAAGGAAACGAAGTGGCCTATGCCGACGATTTCCGTTTCCAGCCCGACCCGATCTTCTTCTACGAAATTCCCCGCGATGGCGATTATGTCCTGGAGATTCGCGATTCCATCTACCGGGGCCGCGAAGACTTCGTCTACCGCGTTGCGGTAAGCGAAAACCCTTATATCACCGCACCGTATCCGTTGGGCGGACGGGCGGGCGTGAGCACCATGGCGACTCTCGGCGGATGGAACCTGCCGCGGAAGCATATCTTCCTGGACACGGAACCAGGCGGCGGCAGTGTCCGGCAGGCCACGTTGCTCGGGGGCGATGCCCCCTCCAACCCGATGATCTATGCCGTGGACACGTTCCCCGAGTCCATGGAGAGCGAGCCGAACAACACGCCGGCCGAAGCACAACGGGTCGAGTGGCCAACGATTGTCAACGGCCTCATCGGCGCTCCCGGCGATGTGGACCTGTTCGAGTTCGAGGGCCGCGCGGGGGACGAGGTGGTGGCCGAAGTGGTAGCGCGCAGGCTGTACTCGCCGCTGGATTCGCTGCTGCGGCTGAGCGACGCGTCCGGCCAGGTGTTGGAATGGAACGACGACTATGTCGACAAAGACGGCTATCTCTACCGGGGCGCCGGCCTGCTCACGCACCATGCCGATTCCTATCTGCGCGCGCGCCTCCCAGAGGACGGGGTCTATCGCGTGTACGTGGGCGATTCGCAGCAGCATGGCGGTGACGCCTACGCCTACCGCCTGCATGTCGCTCCCCCGCGCCCCGATTTCGAGTTGCGTGTGACCCCGTCGAGCCTGAGCGTGCCGGTCGGACGGGCAGTGCCCATCTCCGTGCACGCCTTGCGAAAGGATGGGTTCGACGGGCCGATCGAGTTGTCGCTGAAGAACGCCCCCGTCGGATTCACCTTGGACGGCGGTCACATTATGGCCGGGCAAAACCGCGTCCGCATGACCGTGACGGCGCCGAGCCGTCCGATCCCGCAGCCGGTGCCCTTGGCGTTTGAGGGCCAGGCGCAGATCAATGGCGAAACCGTCACCCACACGGCCACACCCGCCGATGACACAATGCAGGCCTTTCTATGGCGGCACCTGGTTCCGGCTCAGGAACTCCTGATCACGGTGACCGGCGCCCGGCGCGGCGGTCCCCCCGTGCGTCTGGCCCGAGGCGCACGTGTGCAGATTCCAGTGGGCGGCAAAACGGAGGTGCGGGTAAGGGTGCCCAAAGGGCCGAGACTCCAGGACATCCACCTGGCGCTCAACGAACCACCCGAAGGACTGAGTATCGAAGGATTTCGCGTCGTGCAGGAGGGACTCGCCTTCACGCTGAAGGCCGATGCCGGCACGGCGCAAGCCGGGGTCTCGGACAACCTGATCGTCGACGCCTCCATGGACGTGATGGTCAAGACCGGCAAGAAAGGCGAACCCAAGAAGAAGCGCCGCGTTCCCGTCGGCGTGCTCCCCGCAATTCCCTTCGAAATCGTGACGCAGTAAGCGTTAGCGTTAG
>JAACEL010000507.1 GCA_011682535.1 Nitrospiraceae bacterium
GAGAGTCATGTGCCCGGATTCGGAGAACTCGAACGTGATGAAGGAGCCCACCAGCAGCACACAGATACCCACGTGCGTAACAAGAATGCCTAACTTCGACCACCCCTTCCTGACCCGTATGATCCCCCCGCATACCAGGTTGATAAAGAGCAGGGTCACAAGCAGATATCCCCCGGGCAGCGGCACCGGTATGGTTCCAAAGGCGCGATGTATCAGGAAGATGGAATTGAAGTAGGTCTGCTGTGATTCGAACAGCCCGTACTCCGTCTGATGCAGCGTGCCCAGATACGTCAGCAACAGCAGGAGCAGAAACAGCACACAGGACATACCATAGGATGCAAAAAGCGCAAAGATCTTTTTGAATATTTGCCTCACTGATCCACTCCGGGGTTGTGTTTAGAGATCGCCGCAACGTCCTGTAGCGCGGTATACACATGCAATATCGCAGTATACACCTGTTTCCAGCAATCAGGTTCAACGCCGTTCTTCAAGCCATAAATCCGAGCGCGAAAACGGCAAACTTATTCTTGCACGAGCCCTTAGCACGTCTACTCGGCAAGGTACAAGGACTGGCAGAACTCAACGAATCTATCCCGCTCACGCTCGACCTCCGCCTCGGGTCCCAACATCTTCACGAATATTCCCCGGTCGGGGAGTTCGCAGACCACGCCCAGCAACATCCAGTCACTGTTGGAAGAACCGTCGACTCCCGCGATGGCCAGCATCGGTGCATCCTGACCCAACACGTCCAGCCGCGGCAGGGCCGCAATGGCCTCGGGGCCGAGTGCCTCTCTGCCCATTTGCTTTCGCCAACGATTGATGTTCGCCTCCATTCCACCGGCGTGCGTGCGTAGCACGGACACGAAACACTCGACCTCCCCGTTTTCGCCGGCAGTGAACGTAACGTTTCGCATCGCACGGTCAGGTTCCCGCCTCCAAGTTTCCGGAGCCACCCACCGGAGGTTCTCGCCGACGCTGCTCGCGTCGTACGGCGCAGCAATATCGATCTGCTCGCTTTCATCGTCCGAGACCTCGCGCAACGACTTACAGAAGTCCTTGAAGTTGTCACGGTGTTGTTCAAGCACTTCGGCTGGTCCCGTCATCTTGACGAACACCGCCGTTTCGTCCGTGACAACGATGGCGCCGATGAGCTTGAACCCGTCACTGCCCACTGCGTCGTTCATGCCGCTGAACGTACCGTCGAACTCGACATAGGCCGCCTCTTGGCCCAGCAGCGGTATCGTGGGAAGGTTGTCAATCGCTTCTGCGGAAGATTCGGATAACGCCATCTGGGCGCGCCATCGGTTGATGTTGGCCACAACGCCTCCGCCGCTGCCCGGCAACACGGTGAGATAGCACTGCGTGTCGGGGCGGTTGGCCACCCGGAAGTTGGCGAGCCGCATGGATGTAACGGGCAGTTCCGTCCAACCGGGGGGAGTGTCCCACGCGAATCGTGCTGCTGTTTCGTGTTCGTGGGTGTGGGGCGCCGCGAACTCCA
Source organism: Nitrospiraceae bacterium (assembly GCA_011682535.1). Classification (GTDB taxonomy): domain Bacteria; phylum Hydrogenedentota; class Hydrogenedentia; order Hydrogenedentales; family SLHB01; genus JAACEL01. Next base: position 1,499 of record JAACEL010000507.1, read on the forward strand.
GGCCGAAGCGGTCGGTGCTCTGGCCGGTGGTGGCCAACGGCGCCGATGGGGTCACCGTACGGGTGGCGGTGACCTCCTGGTATTCATTGGCTGTGTCGCAAGAAACAACAAGAACGAGAGAGACGAATAGGATCGCGAAACTTCGCATGATTATAGGAGACCCCTTGCCTCTACTGAGCAAACACACGGCACGCTTGGCCCTTTCGCCGCAGACTCGAACGCGGTAATGCACGACCATCCTGGCACGGGCTGTAAAAACCGTCCACCTGGCTGCAACCTGCGCCGCATCGAGGGGCTATTTTTCTGCCGCCTTGGCTTTGCTCGGGTTCCCGTGGGCGATCTGCTTCCACGCCAGCTTGAAGTCGAAGTCCACCTTGGTTCCGTCTTCCAGCGTGTACCGCTCCGGATCGTAGTTTGGACTGTCCTCGTTATGGCATCCTTTGCAGGTCTTCTCGTTGGGCCTGGCAATGTGGGTGGACATGTCGATCGACATGTCTTTGGTCATCTTGCGTTTCTTGCCGTCCTTCACGTGCAGGGACGCCGCGCCGTGACAGTTCTCACACTGCACGCCGTCCTCCTTCTTAAGCTTGGGTGGAACCGTTTTCTTCTCCACATCGTAGGCGGCAACGTGGCAGCGCAAGCACTCCGGTTCTTCGGCCGGGGGCTTCTCGAGCCCCTTCTCTTTGGCCACGGCCTTGGCTTCATCCGTCAACAACGCTTTGTATGCGTTGGCATGCTTCATGGCACTCCATGCGTTCCAGATCTGGCCTTCCTGCGCCTTGTTGTGACACATCTTACATTGCTTGTTGCCCACATACGCCGCCTCTTGGGCGAACGACGATGCGAGGGTAAACAGCGACAATACCACCGCTACTATCACCATTGACAACACAGGATTTTTGGAATTCATGGCTACTTAGCACTCCTCGCTGGGCTCCGTTGGGTTCGTTCAAATCGGAATATGAACGGCGCAGGAGCCATCCTCTTGTTCGCACTCGCTCCAAATGTCTTAGCGTGTGATGGTAGTATACCGCTCGAATCGCCGCATCCGGGAAAACCACGGAAACGGCTTCCTTCCCGGCGGCCGCCCATCGGTGTGCGCTTACGGCAGTGAGTCACTCAAATTTAAGAAGACCATTGTCAATGGCAAAGCGGACAAGCTCGGATCGGCCCTTCAGTTCCAGCTTGCCCATAATGTTCGTGCGGTGTGTTTCAACGGTCCGGTCTGAGATGAAAAGCTGTTCGGCCACCTCCGCGTTGGTGTGGCCGTAGGCCAGCAGGCGGCACACCTCCCGCTCGCGGGGCGTAAGTACGCCGATCCTATCCGGTTGGCGAGGCGAAGGCCTGCCCACATAAGGCGAAATAACCAGTTGCGCCAAGGCCGGGTCGATGTAACTGTCCCCACGGTAAGCCGCACGGATGGCCTGAACCACTTCAGTGCTGGTTGACTTTTTCAGCACGTACCCTCGCACACCCACCCGCAGCAGCTCCTGCAAGTAGTACTCGTCCTCGTGCATCGTCAAAATAACTATCGCCAGTGAAGGATATTTCTTCAAGGCCTCCTGAGCAACCTTACTCCCCGACAGTCCAGGCATGCTAATGTCGAGCAGAAGGACATCGACATCCATGTTTTCGATAGACCTGAGGGTTTCCAAGCCCGACCCTGTCTCCCCCACCACCTCGACATCGTCCTCTTTGTCAAGGAGTGCGTGGAGCCCCCCCCTGAAGACGGCGTGGTCATCCGCTATCAGAATCTTGATTGGCATGGCCTTCCTTATCTAAACCTATTCTGACACGAATCGTGACGCCTTTTCCAGGAATCGAGGCCATGACGAACTCTCCGCCAACCAGAGATGCTCGTTCTCTCATGCCCATCAAGCCAAGAGGCCGGTGGCCTTCCTGGTCCACGGAGTCCATTTCGAACCCGTTGCCGTCGTCCTCCACGATCAGGCTCACCTCGTCGGTTTGACGCAGCAGGATCATGCTGATCTGCGAGGCCCCTGCATGGCGGACAACGTTGGTAATTGCCTCCTGGGCGATGCGATACAACGCCACCTCGATCTGAGCGGGAAGCCGCTCGG
>JAACEL010000508.1 GCA_011682535.1 Nitrospiraceae bacterium
CGATTACGTTTCTGGGCATGTCTCCGTCCTCTTCCTTCCTAGTCTTTAGTCTTTCAACCTTCTCGTCCGTGCCCCACCCGCCGTATCGGCCACCGCTTCTTGACGGTGCGCGGCCCACTATCCTATGGTTTGGCGCCAGACCCAGGCTCCCGAAACCCTTGCACAAAGCGCGCGCGATCGCCCTGCTCGATGCGATACTTCACGGCACTCGCGAACTCGTCCTCCGGATCCTCCGCCAACACCTTGCGTAAGCCGCGCAGGGCGCGCGCCGGCTCCCGCAGCAAGTACAGCGCGATCGCCCGGTTCACGGCCGCCCTGAGATCGCCGGGGTCGGTATCGAGCCGTGCCTCGTACAACGCCAGCGCCTTGCGGTAGTGAGGTTCAGCCTCCAGCTCCCGCCCGATCGCTTCGAGATACAGCCCCAAGGGAACATAGGCCTCTACGTATGACGGCCGCATCGCCACCAAGGCCTCAAGCGCCGCCACCGCCTCTTCGGTGCGGCCCAGTTCGCGCAGGATCGCCGCCCGGTTCGCATGCGCCTGGTAGAACTCCGGCTCCAGGGCTACCGTTTCCTCTGCGAACGCAAGCGCCGCCTCCAGATCCCGCTTGCCCAAAGCGCGTACCGCACGGTTGTTGAGTTCCAACGCCCGCTGAGACGGGTGGTATTCCTCCTCCCCGTCTCGCGAGCATCCGGCACACAGGATCAGCAGACACAGCGCGACGCTCAGAACGGAATACACCGTTCGTGCGCTCGTCGAATCTCGCGGAGCTGTGACAGTCGTCATCACTTCACTTGAGATGGTACAGGATTTCCCCGGCGTTTGGCACCAGAAGCAGGCCTTGCGCTTCCTGGTCCGCCCAGTCGGAGGGATTGATCGAGTCCGGATCCCGGTACCCCAGATTGATGGCCCGGCACTCGCCCTCGGGAATGGCAGTGGCCAATGTGACTTGGACGCGCGGCTTCTCGACCCCGTTTTCGTACGTGCCAATGCCGCGTACGTGGGTCGAGTGCGCCAGGATTCCGCCCGGGATATGGCTGAACCGTTCCATCTGGGCCAGGAAATAATTCCGCGTGTGGTAACCGATCTCCCGGATCAGATGGCCGTGCGTGGTGCTGACTTCGCTCACGTGAGGCGCGTAGATGATCAACTCGCCCCCGTCCGCCACGACAGGTTCCAGCTTGTACATGCACTTGCCCGCCACCCAGATGTCGTCGTACATCGGCGGCGCCATCGCCAGTACGCTGTCGAACGCCCTGTCTTTGTAGACAATGTGCGTCTGTGCCGCCAAATCGGCCGCCGCGTCCCACGCGTCTTCAGGCGTTCCGAAGAAGATCCCATGCGCCTTCTTGTCCAGCACATTGAGGCAGAAGCACGCCTTCGCCACCGGGATGAACGAAGCCGCCCGGTTGACCACGTCGCGCACCGGTGTGTACTTGGTCCCGTTGATCATCGGGTTGGTAATCAGCGCGCCCAGCCAGTGAAAGAAGTTGAGGATCTCTTCACCCGCGATGCCGGGGAAGAAGTACTTGTTGCCACCGCTGAATCCCACTACTTCGTGCGGGAAGACAGGGCCCACGATGCACAGTAGATCGTAGTCATGGATGCGCTTGTTCACCGTAACCTTGACCGTTTCGCGCAGCATGCCGCGCGACAGGTCCGCGATCTCGTCCTCCCCAATCTCACCGATGTAGGCCAAGGCGTCGGGGTTCTGCCATTCGTGGTTGAACAGGCCAACGCCGCCGTAGACGCTATTGCGTTCCTCGGCCGTAATGCCCAGCAGCGAATTGATGGCGTTGTCGCTCATCGGCGGATGTGTGCCCAGCGCGACGATGAAGTCCGTCTTCGCCGCCCGGCCCTCGAGGGTGCTGCAGATCGCACGGAACATGGCGGGCATCGGCATACTGCGCGTACTGTCGGGGACAATGAACAACACGCGCTTGCCCGCGACGTCCAACGTGTCGAACGCCTGCCCGACAAAGACGTGCAGTTCGTCGTCACTCAGATGCCCGTTTCCAGGCGCAACGTTAGATATCATCCTGACTGTCCTTTCGAGAACCCGACCCCTTCCAGTTGCGCCATGAGAGCTGCATCTGGCGGATCGACCCTCGCCACTGTGTTGAAGAATTCACGGCGGCGGGGGTATTCCTTGCGCAACCGGTCGAAGGCGGCCGGACGTTCCGCTGCTGCCATCGATAGAAGACCTCGCATGGCGTCGTCGTCGCGTCTGATGTCGTAAACGGTCCGAACCGCCGTGTGCAGGGTGTCCGCCGCCCTGCCGTCCACGGTGACTTCCGGACACTCCGGCGCCGGTAGCAACGACTGCGGATCCCAGGCCGCCTCCACGCCGAGGTAACGGCATGCCGCTTCGTAGATCTGCCGGGTGCCGTTGACCTTGCCGTCGAACGAGTACCCCGCGATGTGTGGCGTGCCGATAAACACCCGCTCCAGCAACGCGACGTCGATGTCCGGCTCGCCTTCCCACACGTCGAGCACGCACGCACGCAGATGTCCCTCGTCCAATGCCGTTTTCAACGCCTCGCCATCGGCAACCGGCCCGCGCGAGGAGTTGATGAGCACGGCCCCGGATTTCAGGCGCTGCAAGAACGCCGCGTCGGCCAAGTGATACGTGGCATCCTCGCCCTCGCGGGTCAGCGGCACGTGAAGCGTGACGAAATCGCAGTCCATCGCCTCTTCGAGCGGCCGGTATTTGGGGTCGCCCGTTTCCCTGGCCAAGGGAGGGTCGTTGAGGATGCACGTCAGGCCCAACGCCGTCGCCTTCGCCAGCACGCGCTTGCCAACGTTGCCCACACCCACAATACCCAGCGTCAGCCCTTGCAGATCCAACGAGAAACCCTCGGCAAGCGCAAGCAACGCACCGGTTAGATACTGCCCCACGCTGTTGGCGTTGCAGCCCGGCGCGCTCGAAAACGCAATACCCCGATCGGCAAGATAGGACTTGTCAACATGGTCCTCGCCGATCGTAGCCGTGGCCACAAAGCCCACACGCGAACCGTCGAGCAGGTCTGAGTTGACCTTGGTGATCGAGCGCACCAACAGCAACTCGGCGTCTTTCACCAACGCCGGATCCATCGAACGGCCGGGCACGGTGACCACCTCGCCCAGCACCGCGAAGGCTTCGCGCACGTATGGGATATTCTCGTCAGCGACGATCTTCATTTGGCGCGTCCTACTGTTTCCAGGGCGGCGTGTCGGGCAGGTAGGCGTCGAACTCTTCGATCAGCGCCGCCTCGTACTCGCCCGCGTACTCACCCGCGATGAACTTGTCCAGCGCCTCGTCATGGAACCGTTTCCACGACTTGTCCTCGTCACCCGGGTTAATCGGATAGAAGAACGCGCCGTTGGCGCGGGCGGCTTTCATGTCGCCGGGCGCGTCGCCGATCATGAGGATCTTCGCCTTATCGTAGCGTCCGCTGGAGGCCATGTCGATGTGCTCGGCCTTCTTGCCCTGCTCCTGACCGGCGATTGTGAACGGATACTTCGCGATGTCATGCTCTTCCCACTCGCGCACCAGCGCGTCGTGCGGCGTCGCCGAGCACACCAGGATGTCGGC
>JAACEL010000509.1 GCA_011682535.1 Nitrospiraceae bacterium
GGATGGGATGAATCTCGGGTAGGTTGACCGTGTCGGCAAGCTTGTATAGAACATAACCCTTTCTATAAGGGAGACCTTTGATAATATCTAAACAGGCGTTATGGATAATCGTATTGACATACCTGTGCTGTTCTTCCAGGGACGCACAGGCTAGGATGTTTCTGAGTGTTGCTTCTTTAAGAATCTTTCGATCAACGGCACCGATGAAAACGATGGGATCGGTCTCGACGGAAAACTTTCGCAACTTACTTCTGACGAGCACTTCACAGTACGCTAGAAATGTCAGATTTTCATTTCTTCCCCAGCACGGTTCCCAGAAAAGCGATTTACGAAACAGACTTTTCGAATGTTGTGTATTGCACCCCATCTAAACTGACAGTTCCTTTCAGCGCAGCCCATTACTTTACGATTCATGCCTAATATGCTGTTATTATCTTAACTCCATTTAGGTAGAAAGTGCACCAAATTTCTACTTCTTTCCAATCAGATGTGCTAGGAATGCGTACTTTGCGTACTTTGGTGCGTCAGGCGAAGCCTGGCAGACCTTTTAACTTGAAAGGTAGTTGACATGGCACTTGCTCGTTCACCATGTAGGCAATCGGGCGGCGTTTGGGAGTAATCCCTTGGTCGAAGCCCCGAGCGCTGAACACATGAGCCGTAGCGCAAGCGAACCCGATTCGGCCTCGTTACGCTGTTGGAGTGTGGCCAACCTTCCAGAGAGGGTGAAGCCCGCTGCCGTCAGGGAAGCAATGAGCGTATGCACCTGGCGGGCCTCCCGGGGTGGTTGGGGACGGCGCGTGTGGACAGGTCTGTTAGGAACCTGAGAGACCCGGTCTGTTGAGGATGATGACCTTAACGAAACGCGGGAAGACATAACCGTGTTGCGGACGGGCCGGGAGTCGGAGGAGCCCATAGTAGCGTTGAAGCGGGGTAATGCCCGTGGAGCGAAGGGGCTCTGCTTTAAGCATGTTTGTGACAAGAGGAGGAAAACCGATTGGCCAGAACTACGAAGGTAGGCGCGCCTACTACGGACGAAGCGAAACGCCCCGAGAGGGGCCTATCGCCCAAACTTTCTTCGTTGCGAAGCAAACTGGGCCAAAAGGCCAAGCGTGAACCGAAGTTTCGCTTCTATACGGTGTACGACCACATCAGCCGTACGGATACGTTGGAAGCGGCATGGCACCGGGTGCGAGCAAACAAAGGCGCGCCCGGTGTGGACGGAGTGAGTCTCAAGGCGGTGGAAGATTCGCAAGCGGGTGTCGCCGGGTTTCTCGAAACCATCCAGGCGAGCCTGCGCGCGAAGACGTACAAGCCCCAGCCCGTCAAGCGGGTGTACATCCCCAAAGCGAACGGCAAACAGCGTCCGCTGGGTATCCCGACGGTGCGGGACCGTGTGGTCCAGATGGCCGCGTTGTTGATCATCGAGCCCATCTTCGAGCAGGACTTTGAGGACTGTTCGTATGGATTCAGGCCCGGACGCAGCGCCCGTGACGCACTCAAGGAAATCCGGGGACACCTGCAAGATGGCCTGTGCGCGGTGTACGACGCCGACTTGAAAAGCTACTTCGACACGATACCCCACGACAAGCTGATGGCGTGTTTAAAGATGCGTATCAGCGACCGGCACGTGCTCAAGCTCATTCGTATGTGGCTAGAAGCGCCGGTGCAGGAACCCAAGCAAGGGCCGAGCGGCACGGGCGGGGGAGGCGGTGGCCTCATCCGTTCCACGAGTGGCACGCCCCAAGGCGGCGTCATTTCTCCGCTGCTGTCCAACCTGTACCTGCACTGGCTCGACACCCAATTTCATCGGACCCACGGTCCGGGGACCTGGGCCAAGGCCAAACTGGTGCGTTATGCCGATGACTGTGCGCCAGGCAAGCTGTGCGCGAGATGAGGGCAGGTCCCTCGCAGCCGGGTTGCAGGACCAGGCTGCAAACCACCTTGAGCTGCGTTGGTAAAGAGCCATCGTGGTGAGCGTCAAGGAAAAGGCGCGGCATTGATCGCGTCAGGTATGAACCGGAAAGACGAACGCGAGTGAACCACTGATGACGTGTCGAAAGCGTAAGGTGACGTCAAAACCGGGGGGTAGTCGTTACCCCGGGATAAGCGCTGGGGCAACCTGTTTACTGCCAGCGCGGCGTCCGGCATTAAGGTGGCGTGAGTCCGGTTTAGGCTCGTGTATGGAACCTGGGAACCTGTCGCCCGGATGTGAAGGGAGCCGTCCAAGTGGAAGCCCCACGAGGACCAGAGTACCGATGACGGGCACAGGGACGGAATGACCCGTAGTAGCGATGAAGGTCCTGTAATGGGGCTGGAGCGAAGGGGCCATGTCACCCATGTTTTGATGGTTGGTCAACCAAGAAGATTGGGAGGAACTGGACATCAAAGCGAAACCGTTTGAGATTTCGAAGCGAGCGGTCTTTGAGGCCTGGAAGAGAGTCCGGGCCAACAAAGGGGCCGCAGGTGTCGACGAGATGTCGATTGCAGCGTTTGAGGAAAGGTTGGAAGACAACCTGTACAAGCTCTGGAATCGCATGGCGTCGGGCGCGTACTTTCCTCCGCCGGTCCGCCGGGTATTGATACCCAAAGCGGATGGTGGGGAAAGGCCGCTCGGCATTCCTACCGTAGGCGACCGAGTCGCACAGGCGGTGGCCAAAGCGCATTTGGAACCGTTGGTGGAACCGATGTTTCACCCCGATTCCTATGCCTACCGGCCAAGGAAATCCGCGACGGATGCCGTAGGGCAAGCCCGGAAACGGTGTTGGCGCTATGACTGGGTTGTCGACCTGGACATCAAGGGCTTTTTCGATAACATCGATCATGCCTTGATGCTGCACGCGGTGCGTAAACACACCGACTGCAAATGGCTGTTGCTCTATATCGAACGCTGGCTGAAAGCGCCGGTTCTCGACGCGAGTGGAACGGAGACCCCGCGTGATCGGGGGACTCCCCAGGGAGGGGTTATTAGCCCTCTCTTGGCCAACCTATTTCTGCATTACGTTTTCGATGCGTGGATGGCGGAACAACATCCGCATATTCCCTTCGAGAGGTATGCCGACGATGGGGTGGTCCACTGCAAGTCCGAGGCCCAAGCGCGCTTCATCCGCGGGCAGATTGAGCAGCGCCTGTGCAGGTGCAAGCTGGAAGCACATCCTGAGAAGACGAAAATAGTCTACTGCAAGGATGAGGACCGACCGGGCGGCTATCCCGACACGAACTTTGATTTCTTGGGATTCACTTTTCGTCCCAGGCCGTCGAAGAACCGGTGGGGCAAGTTCTTCGTGAACTTCTCTCCGGGTGCATCCACCAAGGCGCTCACGCGTATTGGCGCGGAAATCCGTGGCTGGCGGCTACACCGTAAGAGCGACAAAAGCCTCGAAGATATCGCATGCATGTTCAATGCGATTGTCCGAGGTTGGATTGCCTACTATGGACGCTACTACAAATCGGCCCTGTATCCCATCCTCCGGCGGCTTAACCGCTACCTGGTACGATGGGCGCGACAGAAATACAAACGGCTCAAGCACCAACGCCGGGCAACGCATTGGCTGCGCCGTATTG
>JAACEL010000510.1 GCA_011682535.1 Nitrospiraceae bacterium
CGCCGATGGCACCGCATACACTGGCCAGCGCATCTTCGTGCCCGTGAGCGAAGTCGGGGGCGGTTTCAAACGCCTGCCCGGCGACTCGTGCGTGTTGCCGCCCGCGCAGGGCGCTTCCGACATTTTCGTGCTCTTCCCGAACAGCGACGTCGTCGAAGACACCTACATGAACGGCCAGTACATGCCCTACAAGGACTGGAAGCTCGACTGGCGCCCTGCCGACCGCATGTTCCCCGCCCACATCTTCAAACCTTCCGGCCGTCTGCGCACCAGCGGCACGGTGCGGGAACTGTATGCCGTCGAAGTCGGCTACACGATCGACACCGACGACGAAGAACGCCTGTTCACCACCGACGCCGGCGAGATCGTCGAGAATACCGTCACCATCGAGATCCAGCGTGTCACAGGACGCATCAAGGTTGCCGGATAGTGCCAGCAACAGATAGAGAGATACCTTGAAGGCTAAGGAGTGAATGCCATGAGAGACAGACGAGGATTCACGCTTCTCGAGGTGCTGATAGCCGTCGCCATACTCGGCGTAGGCATCATCGCCGTCATGCAGCTCTTCCCCGCCTCCATGCGCCAGACCCAGGTCGCCAACGAGCGCACCGCCGCCACCGCGGTCGCCAATTCCGAGTTGAGCCGCCTGCGCGCACTCGACCTGGCCAGCGATTTCGACTCCTGGGTCGATCGCAATACCGTCCGGACCCTCAGCGAGACCGAGCGCATCTATGCCCTCTACGATGGGTGGCGCACCACCGTCACACGCGCAGAGGGGTCCGAAGACCTGTACCGAGTTACCTTCACCGTTCAGATGGCGGATGGCCGCAATGAGACCTTCGTTACCTATGTCACACCGCGCTAAGAACCGGCAGGCGCCGGCGGGGTTCTCCCTCGCCGAAATGCTCGTCGCGGTCGCCATTTTCATGACCCTGATGAGCGGTATCGTCATGCTCTTTGCCGGCAGCCTGCGCGCATACCGTGTCTCCCAACAGCAGATGGACGCCTTTGAAGAGGCCCGCGGCGCCCTCACCATTTTCAACACCGACCTCGCCAGTGCATTCGAAGCAGGCGAACACTACGACGGCGACACCTTCTACGGCTGCCCTAACGGCATGACCTTCATCGGCCTCATCCGCACCAGCGACGACACCGGCGACCTCAACATCGCCCGCATTACCTACGTCCTCTACAACCCCGCCTTCGACCGTTTCACCGACAGTCCCTCCGTCGAAGTCTTCGAGAATGCCCTCGTGACCCGCGACCCCGATACCGGCGCCGAACTCGACGAAGAATTCTGGGCCACCGGCTTCACCTACCCGCTCCTGCGCTATGTCGAGCCCGGCGTGTCCGACCTCGACTCCTTCCCCGTCGACTGGGAGTTCCGAACCATTGACGGCGGCTCCACGCTCGCGTGGCATCTCGAAGACGAGGTCGCAACGGCACGCCAAAACGGACTGTGCGACACCTGCGAAGACGAATTCCGCCGCGCCAAACGGCGCGAATATTGGATCCGTATGCTGGCCGGCGGCGGCTTGACCGAAGACGGTTCCCCACTGCCCAACGCCTGGGAATTCTCCGAGGAGCTCATGGGGCTCCCCCCCGGCGATGCCCATCCCTACTTCTACATCGTCACCGCCAACGTGCTCTCGATCGCCGATCCCGACGAACGCTACGCCGACTTCACCGCCGGCACGCCCCTGTTCGACTACGACTACTCCTACGTACTCGGCGCCGACGCCGGCGGCGCCACGCAGCCCAAGGACGCCAACCCCTGGTGGAACGATTACCGCAGTCTCAACTGCGATCCCCGCAGAGAATGGCGGCCTCTTGGTTCCCAGGAGAGCGTCCAGGACCGTTACCCCGGCGCGATCTGCGGTCCCCCTGACGACTGGCGAGCCATTCCCTGTTGCGAGAACCCCCGGCTGCCCGAGATCGTCAACGCCAGTTTCTGGCTCATGTTCGAAGCACCCATTACGGGCGCCCCCGATTTCAGGCGTCTGTTCAGCGAAGACGTTTTCCTGTCCGCGGCCTATACGCGCCGGGACCCAGTGTAATTGCTCAAGCCGCAAGCGGCATCGAGAGGCGTGGGCGATACCGCCCGCGACCGCCATAGACTTGACAAACAGAACACGAAGCGGCATCTGGGGAAGGAACAGTATGGTGAATATCAATTGCGGATTGCGGAGTGCGGAATGCGGAATACCGTATTCGCCGAGATCTGCCCGCCGGAAAACAATTCCGCATTCCGCACTCCGCACTCCGCATTCGGAAGGCGCCGCTCTCATCGTGGCCCTCGCCGTCATGACCATTCTGCTCGCCATCGGCCTCACCTTCTTCACCGTCAGCCGCCTGCAACTCAAGACCTCCACCAACGTCGAAAACACCGTCCGGGCCGATCTGCTCGCCAACGCCGCCACTTCCATCGCCATCAACGTACTCAAACAAGACAAGATCCTCAACCCCACCGCCACCTCACTCGACCACGCCTGGCGCTCACGGTTCAACGGTTCCTGGATCGTCGGTAAACACTGGGCCTACCCCGGCCTGCGCTCCACCGGCCCCAACGAACTCCCCGGCCTCGTCGCCCTGCACGAACGCAACATGCTCCCCCGCGTCTACTACCACGACGAACTCGGACAAGACGGCGTCGCTTATACCGATCGCTTCGGCGACCTCCGCGACGACGGACGCGACGGACTCATGGACCATCTCTACGTGCCCCGGCGCGAAGACAACTTCGTCTTCAACGGCGCCGCCGACTACGACCCCGTCAACAACCCCTTCGTCGTCGCTCCCGAACGCGGCCTCACCCCCAACCAGATCGGCGCCTTCTGCGACGTCGACAACGACGGCGACGGCATCGCCGACTCCGTATGGATTCCCCTCGTCGGCAACATCGAATACGGCAACATCTACGACAGCTACGGCGAACTCGTCGAACTCGGCGACGGCATCGACAACGACCTCAGCATACGCCCCGGCAGCTCGCCTCCCGAGCCCGAATACGACACCGACGGCGACGCCGAACCGGGCATCTTCCTTTACTTCGGCGGGGGCGACGGATACGACAACGACGGCGATGGCCAGATCGACGAACAAGACGAAAACGAGATGCCCGGCAACGCCGCCGTGCCCCGCGTGTTCGTCACCGCGCCCATTCTCGATCCCGACGGCAACTTCATCACCCTCTACAACGTCGAGATCCCTACCGCCAACGGAACCCGCATCACGTTCGACCTCGACACCGACCCCGACGCGCCCTACACCGACGCCATCGACAACGACTACGACGGCATCATCAACCGCCACAAAGAATACTACGCCTACATCGGCGCCGCCCCGCAGCCCGATGTCGACGTCGACGTGCTCACCGTGTACCAGTTCGAACTCCTCCTGTCCCGCGGCGCCTACGAAATCTGCCCCACCTACCTCGACGCCACCCTCCGCGCCAACTGGCGCATCGCCTCCACCGGAGAACCCGTGTCCGAACTCGTCGGACGCGCCGCCATACTCATCACCGACGAAGCCAGCAAAGTCAACCTCCAAGCCGCGGGC
>JAACEL010000511.1 GCA_011682535.1 Nitrospiraceae bacterium
ATGAGCGCGACAACATCCACGAAGTATGACTATTTCCTTGAAATCCGCAATGAAGCGTGCGACCGCATTCTTCATCAATCGAAACTGCCCTCTGCTCTCAAACTTCTGGAGCACGCGAGCTTTGAGGCGCACTGCAGTGGGCTTACGGACGACGAGATGGGGCCTAGTGAGCGGCGGCTGATACCGGTCTGGGCTGACCGGGAGAACAGTCCCTACGTCAAGAAGCTGGAAGTTCGGTTCGAGTCCACGGGCGGAGAACCCATCTACCGGAAGGAGTACGGCGTCGCGCCTTTCCTACCGTCCGCGCAGGCCGTCGCGCAGGTACTCGTCACGCAGGGGATGCTCAAACCCGGCGAGCGCTTCAATTTCCTGATATCGGCCCGTGCTGACGGGGCCCCAGAAGGACCGGCGCAGTTGGAGCGCCGCTCGAAGTTCAAGACACGGCTGGAACGGGCCGGGTTCCCGTTCGTCGACTGTTGTGTGGCCGAAATAGTACACGGCGCCAGGCCACCGCAGGATGCTTGCTTCGATGTCCACGTGGCGCGGCACGTGCTGAACGACATCCTGCGCCAAGTGGGCGTAGCGGAGCAGAAAGAGCAGGCCGGTTTTCTACTGGGGAGGCTGTGCCGCGACACACAGACGGGACGCGTGGCCGCGGTCGTGGAGGCGCAGGTTCAGGCCACCGCGGCCGTCGAACCGACGTGCACGAGCTTCACGCTTTCGCCGTCCACGTTCGACGAGGCCCGCCACGTATTGGAGACGCGCAACCGGCCGGGCGAGGTCATCTTGGGTTGGCAACATAGCCACACGTGGTGCGGTAAGTGCGAGAAACGCAGCGAATGTCAGTCCAGCACCGTGTTCTGGAGCTTGGACGACGAGGCGGTACACGAAAGCGCCTTTCCACAGCCCTACAACATCGGGCTGGTGGTAGGACTTGATCACAAACAGGAAGGCAGCCCGTATTCATTCAAGATGTTCGGCTGGCAAGACGGCCTGATTCGAGAACGCGGCTTCCACGTGCTTGACCAAGGAGAATGACATGCCCGACGACAACGAAGTTGCATTGCAGTTACTGAACAACCCCTCGCTCTCGCGTCAGGAACAGGCGGAGATCCTTGAGCGTCTCGTTCTGAGCAACCCTGGGCTTATCAAGAGCATCTGCCTGGACCTCAACAGCCGCAACCGGCAGTTGAAGCAAGCCGTGGAGCAAGCTAACGGCGCGGCCCAGGGCCTGAAAGGCATCATTGAGAAGCTCAGCGAAACCCCTTGGCCCACGGGCACGGTGGTTCGCTTGACGCCCAACATACCGGACAAGGCGGTGGTCGCCGTGGGGCGAAGTTTGGCCCTCATGGGGTACGGGGAAGACATCGACCCGGCCGAGGTGCGTGTCGGTCGGCGTGTGTTTGTGTCCAATGAGCGCAACGTCGTGGTGGGACTGGACCTCGGCACCAACCACTGCGGCGAACTGGGCGTGGTCGACTACCTTCTGGGCAACATGGCCGCGCTCAAGGTCCGCGAGGTCGATCACATCATCGTGGCCATGTCGCAGGATCTGATCGACACGCCCCCGAAGAAGGGCGACACGGTCATGTTCGACCGCGAGTTGATGATGGCCTTCAGCGTCATCCAGAAACCTGAGGGAGACGAAGAAACAATCCTGGAAGACCTGGATACGAGCGTCACTTTGGCCCAGATTGGCGGGCTGGATGACGTTAAGACAGCGATCTGCGACGAACTGACCTTGCAGGCGAAGGGACATGACATCGTCGTCCGCCACGAGTTGCGCACCGCCCGCGGGATCGTGCTGGTCGGGCCTCCGGGCAACGGCAAGTCGATGCTGTGCAAGGCGCTGGCCAACTTCGTGCGCGAACTCACGCCAAACGGAGAGGTCAAATGCGTAAGCATGCCGCCAGGCGCGCATCGCCATCCCCACTATGGGATGAGCGACCGGATCATCATCAACACGTTCAAGCAGGCCCGCGAGTTCGCCAGCAAACCCGGCAACCGATGCGTCATTATCATGGACGAAATCGATAACTGGGGCAAGCGCTCAGAATCGATCGGCAACATGATCGATTCTCGCGTGATGAACACGCTGTTGACCCAGATCGACGGTCTGGAGGATTCCAGCGACATACTCATCATCGCCACGTCGAACCGGGCACACGACTTGGTCGACAACGCCCTGATTCGTCCGGGACGCCTCGGCGACAAGATCTTCAACATCCCGCGCCCGAACCGCGAAGCGGCACGGTCGATCTTTGAGAAGTACCTGAGCCCCCACCTGCCCTACTTCGACGACGAGCGGGGACTCACGGGCGAAGAGGCCGCCGCCGAACTCATCGACACGGCCCTGGCCCACATCTATTCCCCTAACGGCGGCGCCAACACGGTCGCCACGCTGCTCATGCGTGACGCCACCCGCCAGCCTGTGACCGCCCAGCAGATCATGTCGGGGGCGATGATCGAGAACATCGTCCGGAAGGCCAAGGAGTGCTCCTGCGTGCGTGGGTTGACGGGGCAGGAGGGCATCACGCGCGAAGATCTCCTCGACGCCATCGATGAGGAGTTGGAGAACGCGTCGCGCCCGCTGCGCTCGCCGCACAATGCCCGCGAGATTCTCGAGCTGAGCCCCGATCTGGATTTCCGGGTTGATCTGACAAGCAATCGGCGTGAAATGCGGATCGACGCGTACCAGGCGGTCCGCGCGTAGACAACAGAAAACGACAGGAGAGGAGCGGGAAAATGCCGGCAGAGGCCGATCGCATCGCCGCCCGGTTCAGAAGTCTCGATCGTGTGGTGGCGGAGCTTGTCCGTTCGTCAACACGGCCAGCCAGTCCGGAACACGGCTGGCTGGCTCCGCGTGGCATGGCCAACACTCGGTACGTGCAGTTTGGGCGAGTCATGCGCTTCTGGCTGATTCCACAGGAACCTGGCCAAGCGGCGAGAGTGGTGCTAACACGCCGTTCTTTCCTCGCCGAGACCAGAAAACGGCACAAGCGCACGCGCAGAAAACAGCAGGCCCGCCGTCAGGCCATCCGGGGACTCACCCAAACCTCCCTGGCAGCGGAGTGGAACGGGAGCGGCGGTGAGCGGGTCCGCCCGCGCCAGGGGCATGCCGGCCGCCATTGGCGCCAGGCCGGACAGGACATCGCCATCGCTACGCAGGCCGCGCAGTGTCCGCGGCACGCCCGGAAGCCGCCTCGCTTTATCCGCGGGTAATCGCCCACCGCTGAAGGAAACAGACAGGAGGACATACAGCATGCCAACACCAAAGATCATTGCGATCGACAACGAGTTCGGCAACAGCATCCACAGTCAGACGCGGACAAGCGGCGGCCACTCCTCGTGGCGGGCAGCCGACCTGTTGCTGGCGGAGGCCCCCGGACTGAGAACCTCCGGGGGACTGGGTTACGCGTCTTCCGCGACCACGACGCCGAGGCCGTCCGCCGCGGAGGACTACGACGACGGCGGCGGCGACGGCGACTCCTACCCCGGCTCCTACTCGGGCTCGTACTACGCGCGAGGGGGCTACGGCGGGGGCTACGGC
>JAACEL010000512.1 GCA_011682535.1 Nitrospiraceae bacterium
CCCGCTTGTCGCGTTGTTGTTGGCGCTCGCGCTCGGATGCACGACCACGCCCATCCAGAACGCCTCCGTGAGCAACCACTCCCAGTCACAGATTGACGGCAATCCTGGTTTCGTCGCGAGCGTATGAAGATTGCGTCAGATTCTGGGGTGTTCATGCGGCGCGTTGTTCCCAGAAGTCTTCGGCGCGGTTGAACAAGGCCGCGCAACGCTTCTGGCTCCCTGTCTTTCGGGGTAGTTTTTTGCTATAATTTTAGATTCAACGCCAGCCCTCGCGATTGGCATGTTGACGGAACTCAGCGGTCCCAGTCCATTTGCGAGAAGCAGTCTTGATTCTCAGAATGAACCTCATGTTGTGGAGTAGTGGTGGCAATGTTTGCCGCGACAAGAAAACTGTCTTTCGCGATCATAGGTGCCGGTTGTGGCGGTCAAGCCATTGCCGGCTATCTCTCGTTGCGCGGCCATGATGTAGCGCTCTACAACAGGTCTCACGCTAGAATCGCATCCTTCCAGAATCGAGGGTCCATTGAACTTTGCGACAAGCTCAACGGTTCCGGCACCCTTTCCTATATCGGTACTGACTTGGCCGAGGCAATAGCAGACCGTGACATCATCATGGTGGTCACAACCGCCACGGCGCACAGGTCGCTGGCCCAGAAAATGGTCCCGCACCTGCGGGATGGCCAGCTCATCCTTCTCAACCCAGGCAGGACCTTCGGCGCACTTGAAGTATCCCACACCCTTCGCAAGGCCGGTTGCACGGCGGATGTGGTCGTCGGCGAGGCGAACACGCTGGTGTATGTGGCAAGAGCGCTTGTTCCCGGCACGGCGGTTGTCAAGGCGATCAAGAAGAGCGTATTCGTCTCGGCAGTTTTGGCCGCTGACACGTCCTACCTGATGAGGAGGCTCCGCGGCGTCTACCCCCAATTCACGGCTGCGGCATCTTTTCTTGAAACCAGTTTTGGCAATATCGGCGCGGTCTTGCACCCGACCGTCACCTTGCTCAATAAGGATAGAATCCTGTCGAAGATCCCGTTCGATTTCTACCGCGACGGGATTACCAGAGAGGTAGCGCGATATCTTGAGCGGATTGACCGTGAACGTCTAGCCATGGCAGCGGCCCTGGGGGGGCGTCCACTGTCCGTTTCGGAATGGGTCAGTTCCAGGTACGGCCTGGGCCTGGCGGACATCTACACCATGCTCCGCTCCAATCCATACTACCGCAACGTCAAGGCCCCAACGACGCTCGATCACCGTTATCTCCTGGAAGATGTTCCCACGGGCCTTGTGCCGATTTCGGATGCGGCCAGCGCCGTTGGCGTAAGGACTCCGGCAATGGACCATCTCATTGACGAAGCGTCCGGGATACTTGGAAGGGACTTCCGCAAAGAGGGCAGAACCTTGGATAATCTCGGTTTGCCCCGGTACCGCCTCCAGGAGGCGTTGGCAAACATTATCGCCGGAAATGCAACTGTCCCGAAGCGCGTTCATGTCAAAGAGCAGTTGGTGAGCATCGTGACAGGACGAGCGATGGTTCCAAGGCTTGCCGATGTCTGAGGCAGCCATCGCGTCTGACGTGATCGGTCTAGCCAAGCCCCGTGTAGACGCACACACGCTCGGTGTGTCTCGCGCCGACGAGCTTCTTCGCGCCTGCGGGTTCAAGACCGTTATCGCCGATGATGCCGTCAGCGAGGCATTCTGCGACCCGGCCCAGGCCGACAAGTCCTCCCTGATCCGGAGGTGGCTGTCAGCCAACCAGATCGCCATTCTCTGTTTCAGCTATCGGCTCGCCGCGACCGATGCGGTTGGCATCTTTCGGAAACTGATGTATCAGTTGGAATTTCACGGGATGCTCGGGAAGCATGGCGGCAGGATCAAGGCCGTCTATGTGGCTGCCCTACCTGGCGCTTGTGACGACATCAAACGGATATACGGGGATGAGGTGGGCGTGTTCCGTGGCGATGAAACCCCTGCCGAGACCTTGACGATCATGGGCATCGACCCTTCGCTGGCCCCGAGCGACCTGGTTGGCGCACACCCCTACGACGCCGCCCTCGAAAGTTTCGGCCGGGACCTGGTGAAAACGTGCGACTACGCCTCGGCGCTGCCTGTGGACCGGCAGACCTCTCCAGCCTTTGGCGCAAAACGGGAAAAGGCGGTCGACAGGATAGCACATGGCCGGGCATGCGGGCTGCCGCCGCTGATGAGGGCGCACGTAGGACCCTACCAAGCCAATCGGCGAGATGCCGTGCATCTCTTGGAGTCCTGGTGCGGGGAGCTTTCCCGGGCGGGCATGTTGGACGTGCTTTCGATCGGGACTTCGCAGCTCACCCAGGAACGATTCGGCGAGGATTGGGGCGACAGGCCGAATGGAGGCGGGGCGCCAATCAACTCGCCCGGCGAATACGAACGAATATGGCAAGCCGCCAGGCCCATGCTGGTACGAACCTACGCGGGCACTTGCGCAATACCCGCCCTCGCCGTGATGCATGAGGAGACGATGAACATCGCGTGGCACGCACTCTCTCTGTGGTGGTTTTCCAAAATCGACGGACGCGGCCCGCACACGATGCTCGAAAACCTCCAGGAGCACTTCGAGGCCCTCCGGCTCATCGCCTCGGGGACCAAGCCCTACGAACCCAACGTCTCACACCACTTTGCATTCCGCGGGGCCGACGACATTAGCTACGTAGTCTCAGCCGTGCTGGCGGCAAGGGCCGCAAAGGGCCTCGGAATCCGCAACCTGATCCTGCAGATCATGCTGAACGATCCCAAGTACACCTGGGGCGTTAACGATCTCGCCAAGGCCCGCGCCGCCCTGTCGCTTGTCCGGGAACTCGAAGATTCAAACTTTCAGGTATACCTCCAGACAAGGGCAGGGCTGGACTACCTATCGCATGAGGAGTCCAAGGCAAAGGCGCAACTCGCCAGCGTCACGGCGCTGATGGACGACATCGAACCGGACAACCCCCATAGCCCGGATATCATCCATGTCGTGAGTTACTCCGAGGGCAGCGATCTGGCGACACCGGAGATCATTAACGACAGCGTCCGCATAACAAGGTCTGCGCTGGAGCGTTATAGGCTGCTTCGGCGGCAAGGGCACGTGGACGACATGACCCGCAACCCGGACGTGCAAGAGAGAATGTCCTTCCTGGTCCAAAGTGCGAAGGAAGTGCTGGCGACTATCGAGGAATGCGTGGACCCGCCGTACACAGCACGGGGGTTGTATGACATCTTCAGTTTCGGTTTCCTGCCCGTTCCGGATTTGATGTATTGCAGAGACGAGTTCCCCGAGGCCGTCCAATGGACCACGAAGGTCCGAAACGGGCGGGTGGACATTTACAAAGACGATGAGCCGTTACTCCCCAGGGAGCGAATGGCGCAAATAAGAGAGGGAATACTTGCCAGATGAGTGCTGTAACGATTGGTCTGCTGAACAAGAAGCGAGGCAATTTCAAGATCCAGGAAAAGTTCGCAGGGGCGGACGAGGTAGTGGACGAAACATCCGCCGAAGTCGCCCATCACGAAAAGGCGCTTCGGG
>JAACEL010000131.1 GCA_011682535.1 Nitrospiraceae bacterium
GGTCTTTTTCACTTTTACAGAGCATCTGGTGGCCGTCCGGGCATCTGAGCACACATCCCGGGTGCCACCCCCAACGCAGTTTGGGGGTGGCACCCGGGGCTTGAAGTAGTCAAGTCAGTTGGGGCGCCATCGCGACCTCGCCCGGCGTGCCTTCAGGATAATGATCCATTCACATGATTCATACCACTAGCGGGCGCCGTTGACCCCGCTCTTGCCTGAGAACCAGATGGAGCCTTCGCCCAGGAGGCTCTCGACCTCCTCACGAAGCGCCGGGGTCGCGGCCACGAGGCAGACTTCGGTCGCTTCGACGACGACTTCGGTGTGCTCCGGGGTTATGCAGTGCAGATACACGCTGCATCGGCCGGGGGTATTGGCGAGTGTCTGCGCGAGGCGCTCGACGAGGGGTTCGTCGAGCCCAACCGTCTTGAGCGCGATGTGGATGCATTTCGTCAGGCGGCTCTCAGCCTCCTCGATTGGCACGATGTCGATGGCAACAAGCCCGGCCTCGCCATTGCGGTAGTTGACTCTCGACGGCACAAGCACCACCATGTCGGGCACGATGAGGCCAGCCTTCCGCTCGAACACGTCGGAAAAAACCGTGATCTCGCAGGGCCCGGCGGGGGTGTCGAGGGTGACAAACGCCATCTTACTGCCACGGGAGGTCGTGTAGTGTTTGACCTGGCTGAGCAGGCCGCCAACCACGACTTCCTGGTCTTCGCGCATCTTGGCGATGTCGTCAACGACCGCGGTAACGTAGCGATCAAGGATGGCCGCGTGGCGCGCGAGCGGGTGGCTGCTCACATAGAGCCCCAGCATTTCCTTCTCGAAGGCCAGGATCTCGTTCTCGGGCCATTCGTCGACGTTGGGCTTGTGGTGCATCGCGTCGGCGGCGTTCCCCGCGCCCTCGAGGTCGAATAGCGAGGTTTGGCCGCTCTCGCGTTCGCGCTGAGCAATCTGCCCTTCGCTGATGGCTGCGTCCAGCACCTGTTCCACCTGCCTGCGATTCCAGCCGGTGCTGGAGAACGCGCCCGCCTTGTTGAGGCTCTCCAGTAAGCGGCGGTTCACCTGGCGGGACTCGACCCGGGCGCACAGATCGAAGATGTCGGCGAACGGGCCATTCGCTTCGCGTTCTTCGACGAGCGCCTCGACGGCCCCCTCCCCCACGTTCTTGATGGCCCCCATGCCGAACCGGATACTGTCGCCTTCCACGGTAAAACCGGAGCAACTCTTGTTGATGTCGGGCGGGATCACGTCGACGCCCATCCTGCGGCACTCTTCGACGTAGACGCCGACCTTGTCGAGGTTGCCCGCTTCACTGCTGAGTAGGGCGGCCATGAACTCGGCGGGGTAGTTGGCCTTGAGGAACGCGGTCTGGTAGGCCACGAAAGCATAGGCCATACTGTGGGACTTGTTGAAGCCGTATCCGGCGAATTGCTCGATCTTGCTGAAGAGGAGTTCGGCGGTCTTGGGGTCGATCGCGTTGGCTGCTGCGCCTGCGATGAACTTGTCGCGCAGCTCGGCCATCAGATCGATTTTCTTCTTACCCATGGCGCGCCGAAGAATATCGGCCTGGCCCAGGCTAAACCCCGCGACGGCCCGCACGTTCTGCATCACCTGCTCCTGATACAGTGCGACGCCGTAGGTTTCCTTCAGGATCGGCTCGAGTAGCGGGTGGTCATAGACGATCTTCTTGGGGTCGTGCTTGGATTCGACGTATTGGTCGAGGAACTTCATGGGGCCGGGACGGAACAGGGCCACCAGGGCACAGATCTCTTCGAGGCTTTCCAGGCCAATGCGCTTGGCAAGGTCGCGCATGCCGGAACTCTCGAGTTGGAACACACCGCTGGTCTTGCCGGAGCGCAACAAGGCATAGGCCTTGGCGTTGTGCGTGTCGATATGGTCGATGTCGATGCTGACGCCGCGGTTCTCCTTCACAAACCGCACCGCGTCGTGGACCACCGTCAGCGTACGCAGTCCCAGGAAGTCCATCTTCAGCAGACCGACTTCCTCGACGCCCTTCATCTCTACCTGAGTGGCCACGATATCGCTGCTGGCGGCTTTGAAAAGGGCCACGTGATTGGTGAGGGGTTCGTCGCAAATCACGACGCCCGCCGCATGCGTGCCGAGGTTGCCGATCGTGCCTTCAAGGCGCAGGGCCAAGTTCCACAGGCGGCGCACTTCGGGGTCCGACTCAACGCGCGCCTTGAGCTGCGGCTCCTTTTCGATCGCCGACTTGAGTGTAATCTTCAACTCGTCGGGAACCAGCTTGGCAATTTCGTCGACATCGCCGTAGGGCATCCCCATCACGCGGCCAACGTTGCGGATCACGTTCTTGGCCAGCATGCGTCCGAAGGTGATGATCTGGCTTACGTTCTCTTCGCCATACTGTTTGCGCACCCATTCAATCAACTCCTCACGCCTGCGGTAGCAAAAATCGAGGTCGAAGTCGGGCATCGAGACGCGGTCGGGGTTGAGGAAGCGTTCGAAGAGCAGGCCGTACTTCAGGGGATCGATGTTGGTGATCTCGAGGGCGTAGGCCACGAGACTTCCCGCGCCGGAACCGCGTCCCGGCCCCACGGGAATGCCCATGTTGCGGGCGTGGGCCACGAGATCCCAGACCACCAGAAAGTAGTCGACGAACCCCATCCGCTCGATGACGTCCAACTCAAAGTTGACGCGGTCGATGTGCTCCTGGGTGGGCTGGCTGTCATAGCGATTCGCCAGGCCGATGTCGACCAGGTTGCGCAGATAGGCCTCCTTGGTGAACTCTTCCGGCGGGTTGAAGCTGGGAACCAGGTGCTTGCCAAGCGGGATTTCGAGATTGCAGCGTTCGGCTACTTTTTCGGTGTTGGAAACGGCTTCCGGCCATTCCTTGAAACGTTCACGCATCTCCTCGGGACTAGTGAAGTGGAACTCGTTGGTTGGGAACCGGAAGCGATTCTCGTCATTCAGCGTGGAAGCGGTCTGAATGCACAGGAGGGCTTCGTGCGCCTCCGAGTCCGCCTTGTCGATGTAGTGGCAGTCGTTGGTGGCAATCAGCATCAGCCCCCGGCGTTCCGCCAACTCGACCAGCTTGGGATTTACCCGCCGCTCCTCGGGCATACCGTGGTCCATCAACTCGATCAGAAAGTTCTGTTGGCCGTAGATATCGACGTACTTCGCAGCCGCGACCTCAGCGGCCGCCACGTCGTCGCGTAGGAGGCACTGCGGTATTTCGCCGCCGAGACAGGCACTGCTGGCGATAAGACCGGCGGAGTACTTGCGAAGCACTTCCTCGTCCACGCGCGGCTTGTAGTGGTGTCCTTCCAGATAGCCGATCGAACTGAGGCGGCAGAGGTTGTGATAGCCCTCTTCGTTCTCACAGAGCAACAGCAGATGGCAGTAGGCTTCTGATTGCGATCGGGCGGACTTGTCGAATCGGCTGCCTTTGGCCACGTAGAGTTCACACCCGATGATGGGCTTGATGCCCGCCTTGCGCGCGGCCTGGTAGAACGGCACGGCGGCGAAGAGAACGCCGTGGTCGGTGACCGCACAGGACCACATGTTGTATTCGCGGCAGCGCTCGATGATGCTGGCAATTTTGCACGCGCCGTCCAGCACGCTGTAGTCGCTGTGCACGTGGAGATGGGCGAATCCCGCGCTCATGCCAGAAGTTCCAGTAGCATCTCAAACGCGTGCTGCGCCGTCTGTTCCTTGACCTCCGAGCGGGCGCCGGAGAATTGGCAACGTTCGACTCTTAGCCCTGAGGCGCCGCTCACGGCAATGTAGACCAGTCCAACGGGCTTGTCGGGAGTTCCGCCGCCGGGGCCGGCGACACCGGTTACACCGATCCCGTAGTCGGTCCCGAAGCGTTCCCGTACACCGGTGGCCATTTGGGCGGCGACGGCCTCGCTTACGGCGCCTTCCGTGGCGATGACATCGGCATCGACCCCGAGAACGGCGGTCTTGATCTCATTGGCATAGGCAACGACCCCGCCACGATAGCATGTCGAAATGCCCGGGACCTCCGTTACGCGGTGGGCGATCAGGCCCCCAGAGCAAGATTCGGCGGTCGCGAGCGTGGCTCCGGAACGCATAAGCCCTTTATATACAAGTTCTTCGAGTGATTCTGAAACAGTCAACGCGGTACAATCTCCCCTGACTGGACCTTTCCAGCGACGGCGGTACAGTAGCATCCAATCCCCCAACATGCAAGGGGGAATTGGGCCCCCAAATCGGCGGGGAAGAGCAAGCCGTTTCGAGCAATTTCTTCACGCGTGGATTTGGGTAGGCCGGAATCGCCGTCCAACTCCCTCATGGCGCGCGCGGCAAGCTCAGCCACGCCCTCCATTCAAGATCGGCGCTCACACGTTTGATATCAGCGCGGTTGAGTGCAACTCGGGTGCCATCAGGTGCTTCGGGCGCGCCACAATACGCGGCGCGACCTTCGAGGTTGGGGCGAGCCGGGCGGGTGAAACGGGCGCTTCGATCGGTGACGCGTAACGTGCATTGGGTCGTCACATCATGCTAGAATGCCGGTCTTCGAGTATTTCGCAGCGAAGAGTGCTGTGTCCTGCGTTACCGGGAACCGAGAGACTTCTCGGGCGTCAGTAACGAACGTCAATAACAGGAAGTGAGGAAAGACACGCTATGGCCAACAAGATCATGATCGATGGGAACACCGCAGCGTCTACTGTAGCCCATGCTACGAATGAGATCTGCGCCATCTATCCGATTACGCCGTCGTCGGATATGGGACAGAATGCGGACGAACTGAGCACTCGCGGTGTTAAGAATATCTTCGGGACCGTCCCGGAGATCTCCGAGTTGCAATCGGAGGGCGGCGCCAGCGGCGCAGTCCACGGCGCGCTGACCTCGGGCGCGCTGACGACGACGTTCACCGCTTCGCAAGGCCTACTCCTGATGATCCCGAACATGTTCAAAATCGCCGGTGAACTCACGAGTACCGTTTTCCACGTGTCGGCGCGTTCGCTGGCTTGCGCGGCGTTGTCGATTTTCGGCGATCACTCCGACGTGATGTCGGTCCGCAGCACGGGGTTCGGCCTGATGGCGGCTTGCAGCATCCAGGAAATCATGGACTTTGCGCTCATCGCGCAGGCGTCCACGCTCGAAGCCCGCATCCCCCTGATTCATTTCTTCGATGGATTCCGCAACTCGCACGAAATCCAGAAGATTGAGGAAGTAACGCGTGAGACGATGAAGGAGATGATCTCTGAAGAACTTGCCATCGCCCACCGTAAACGCGCCATGACCCCCGACCGCCCCGTCATCCGCGGTACGGCCCAGAACCCCGACGTCTATTTCCAGGGCCGCGAAACCGTCAACAAGTACTATCTGGCCGCCCCCGCCATCGTCCAGGCCCAGATGGACAAGTTTGCGAAGATCACCGGCCGTCAGTACCACCTGTTCGACTATGTCGGCGCGCCCGATGCCGAGAACGTCATCATCATCATGGGTTCGGGCGCTGAGACCACCCACGAGACGGTCGAGTACCTGTGCTCCAAGGGCGAGAAGGTCGGCCTGTTGAAGGTCCGCCTGTTCCGTCCATTCGATGTCGAGGCCTTCGTCGCCGCCCTGCCGTCCACCGTCAAAACCATCGCCACGCTCGACCGTACCAAGGAACCGGGCGCCATCGGCGAGCCGCTCTACGTCGACGTCCGCACCGCCATCAGCGAAGCCATGGGCAACGGCCGCACCCAGTTCGACGGCTCCCCCGTCATCGTCGGCGGCCGCTACGGCCTCGGCTCGAAAGAATTCACCCCGGCGACGGTCAAAGCCGTGTTCGACAACCTCGCTTCTGACTCGCCGAAGAACCATTTCACCGTCGGCATCGTCGACGACGTGACCAACACCAGCCTCGACGTTCCCGAGTTTGAAGTGGAAGCCAAAGGACGCTTCGAAGGCATGTTCTACGGCCTCGGCGCGGACGGCACCGTGGGCGCCAACAAGAACTCGATCAAGATCATCGGTTCGGAAACCGACAACTTCGCCCAAGGCTACTTCGTGTATGACTCGAAGAAAGCCGGCGCCATTACGACTTCGCACCTGCGTTTCGGCCCTGATCCGATCCGAAGCCCCTACCTCTGCACCAAGGCCGACTTCGTGGCGTGTCACAACTTCTCGTTCATCGAGAAGTACGACATGCTGGCCAAGGCCAAGGAAGGCGCCGTGTTCCTGCTCGCCAGCCCCTACGGCCCCGATGAGGTCTGGGACCGTATGCCCGACGAGGTCGAGCAACAGATTATCGACAAGAAAATCAAGTTCTACGTAATCGACGCCATCCAGCTTGCGAAGAACCTAGGCCTCGGCGCGCGTATCAACACCATCATGCAGACGGCCTTCTTCGCCATCTCGGGTATCCTGCCCAGCGAGCAAGCGATCGAGAAGCTCAAGGGCGCGATTCAGAAGACCTACGGCAAGAAGGGCGACGACGTCGTCCAAATGAATTTCAAGGCCGTAGACGGCGCACTCGGCGCACTGAAAGAAGTCTCGGTTCCCGCCGCCCCGGCCGGCAAGCTAAAGATGCCGCCGACGGTGCCCGCCGACTCACCCGAGTTCGTGAAGAACGTAACCGCGACCATCATGCGCCAGGACGGAGACCAGATCCCCGTGAGCGCAATGCCCGAAGACGGCACGTGGCCGGTCGGCACGACCAAGTACGAAAAGCGCAACATCGCCACGGACATCCCCGCGTGGAACCCGTCGGTCTGCCTGCAATGCGGCATGTGCTCGCTCGTCTGCCCCCACGCCTCGATTCGCGTAAAAGTCTTCGACGCCAAGTACCTCGATAACGCCCCCGAGGGCTACCAGTCGGTGGATGCCAAAGAGAAGAACTTCGCAGGCATGAAGTATACCGTCCAGGTCGCGCCGGAAGATTGCACCGGCTGCGGGGCCTGCGTCGAGGTCTGTCCTGGTAAGGAGCGCGACGCGGAGCGCAAGCCGACGGGCCGCAAGGCAATCAACATGGAAGCACAGGTTCCGCTGCGCGAGAAAGGGGCGGCGAACTTCGCGCACTTCATGTCCATCCCCGATATGGACCCGGATTTGTACGACAAGTCGACGGTGAAGGGCAGCCAATTTGTCCGCGCTATGTTCGAGTTCTCGGGTGCCTGTGCGGGCTGCGGCGAGACGGCCTACGTCAAGTTGCTCACCCAGTTGTTCGGCGACCGGGCGTACATCGCCAACGCCACCGGCTGCTCATCGATTTACGGAGGCAACCTGCCCACGACCCCCTACACCACGCGCGAAGACGGCCGCGGTCCCACGTGGTCGAACTCACTGTTCGAAGACAACGCCGAGTTCGGTTTCGGCATGCGTTTGACCGTGGACAAGTTCAACGACCAAGCCCTGGCGTTCCTCGACAAACTGCTGACGTGCGACAAGTGCGGCTTCGGTAGCGCCAACGAGCAATTGATCGAAGCCATCCGCGACGCCGATCAGTCGACGCAAGGCGGCATCGAAGAACAGCGCGCACGCGTGGCCGAACTGAAAGCCAAGCTTGAGCAGAGCGGCCTCGAGATCAAGGAACAGTTCCTGTCCGTGGCCGATTACCTGGTTCAGAAGTCGGTCTGGGTTCTCGGTGGCGACGGCTGGGCGTACGACATCGGCTACGGTGGTCTGGACCACGTGCTCGCCACCGGCCGCAACGTCAATGTGCTGGTGATGGACACCGAGGTGTACTCGAACACCGGAGGACAAGCTTCCAAGGCCACGCCGATCGGCGCGGTCGCGAAGTTCGCCGCGGACGGCAAGTCGAAGATGAAGAAGGACCTGGGTCTCATCTCGATGACTTACGGCGACATCTACGTGGCCAAGGTCGCGCTGGGCGCCAACCCCGTAAAGACGGTTCAGGCGTTCACCGAAGCCGAGGCCTATGAGGGTCCCTCCATTATCATCGCGTACAGCCACTGCATTGCCCACGGCATCAACATGCGCACGGGGCTCGACAATCAAAAGAAGGCGGTCCAGTCGGGCCACTTCTTGCTCTATCGCTACAACCCCGACCTAGCCAAGCAAGGCAAGAACCCGCTCACGCTCGACAGCAAAGCGCCTAAGATGAAGTTCAGCGAATTTGCGATGGGCGAGAACCGCTTCCGCATCCTCCAGAAGGCCAACCCCGAACGGGCGAAGCAGTTGATGGCGGAAGGCGACGAGCGAGTGGCGGCGCAGTATGAGTACTACCAGCACCTGGCCGAGATGCAGCCTTCGAAAGAGAGCGACGCTGATGCTTAAGACTAACTGGTAAGAGACTAAACCAAATACGAGCGCCGAGTGCTCCAATTCATTCTGACTAGGCTCCTTGCTATCTTGCCCGTGCTTCACGCTATTGAAGTACCGGCACGTTTCTCTATACGATGGCCCTTCGCCGCCGACCCCCGTCTGCAGACTGCCGCGGGATGAAGCTCTACGAAGGAGACCATAATGAACGCGATCGCCGCCGTCGTGGCACTGGCCGGAGCCATCACCAGCATGGCCTCTGTATCCGGCCGAGTGGTGAACGAACAGGGCGCCCCTATCGCCGGGGCGCGGGTGTTCGCTGAACAGGGCCTTGGGGCCGCACTCAAGGAGACCGTCTCCGATCTTCAAGGCCGCTGGTCTTTCGATGGCCTCACCGGAAACCAGACCGGAGTCTTCGCCTCCGCCGACGGCTACGCCTTCGGCGGCGTCACCGTCCGGGGCGGCCTCGGAGCCAGCATCGCTGGCACCACCATCACCCTCCTCCCCCCTGTGCCACTCGAGGGCCAGGTCACCAGCTACGACAAGAAACCCGTCCAAGGCGCACGCATCACGCGCGTCGTCCTGATAGGCGCCGCGAAGGTGAGCATACCCTTCGCCAAACTCAAGGCTTTCGGGTTCGAAGAACCCGTCTCGGACAAAGATGGCCTGTTCACCATCGAGCGCCTTCCGCAAGGCGGCCACGCGATACTGAAGGTGGCCCACCGAGACTACGCGCAAGAGGCCACCGGCGATATCGCCGTGGGCGGCGCCGCCGATATCACGTTGCACCGCGGCGTCTTGGTGGAAGGCGACGTGGTCGCACGCGCGATGGACGCACAGGGACGTCAGGCGCCGGTGGGCGGCGTCGCAGTCATGATCCGCAACGCCCAGCCCCCGCACGACACCGCCGTCACCAAGACCGACTCCTTCGGCGCATTCCTCCTGCGGCTCAAGCCCGGCGTGTACGCCTGCCAGGCCGTCACCTCCACCTACCGCAGCGCCGGATGGCGCAATCTGGCGGTACCCGACCAGGGAGCAGCGCCACGGCTTCGCCTGGTGGTTGCGGAAGTGGGCCGTATCCACGGGAAGGTGTGCGACGCGAAAACGGGCGAGCCCGTCGCCGGCGCCCGCGTTCTCCTCGACACCCAGGGCAACATGGCGGCTTCCGAACCCACCGGCCCGACCGGCGAGTTCGTCTTCACCGCCATGGAAGGCGAGAACGTCGTCCGCCTCGAATCCGCCCCCGGATATCAAGCCCCCGAGCAGCCCGCCCTGCGCGTCCAGGTCGCTGCGGGCGCTTCGGTCCCGCTGCCCACCTTCTGGCTGGTCCCACTCCCCACCTACACCGTCACCGTAGTGGACGCAGCCGACGCCCCAGTACCGCAGGCCGTCGTCACCGTGCTACGCCCACACCAGTTCGGCTGGCGTATGACGGACGCCGAAGGCAAGGTCGATGTCGCCTTCCGTTCACTGCCTCCCGACGGCGCCGTAGCGGGTCTCGCCCAGTGGATTGCTCGCACGGACGGCTCGCAGCGCCCCTTCGGCGCCCTTTTCGCCATGCAGAGCGACACCGGATCCAAAACCCGGGTCCGCTTATTCGAGACGGGTACAGTCCGGGGACGCGTCGTCAGCGAAGAGGGCGGCCCCGTTGCAGGGGTCCGCGTGTCGGGCTTGCTGGGTGAAAATGGTTTCCCGCTTTGGCAAACCGTGACGGCTACGGACGGCACGTTCCAGTGGCAGAGCGTCTTGCCTCAATTACCCCAAACCTGCGCCGTCCAATCGCCCACCGGCGCCCGCCTTGCCTCGGCCCCATACACGGTAGACGTTGCTGGAGATCTTGACCTCGGCGACCTCAAGGTCTCAGGCGCGGCCAGCGCGGCCACTTGGCGCGGCAAACGCCTCGAATGGTATCGGAACCGTCTCCTGGCCGGAACGCTGCCCGAACGCAAAGCCCGCAAACATCTTGCCGCCGCCATCGTGTATTGCGGCGCGGAGGAAGCACCCATCATGATCGACGGCCTGCGCGTGGCCCGCGATCTCCTGGGCACAAGCCAGCCCGTGTTCGCGGTGGTGATCGACGGCCCATACAAGCCCACCGGGAGTGACCTCCTCGTCCTCTCGGGCAAGCGCCCAGGCGCCGCCACCACCTATCTCACCAATCACGAAGGAGTCGTCGCGCTCGAGACCTTCGGTATGCCCCCGCTGCATGCCCTCAGGCAACTGGCCGCGACCACCGAATAGTTGGCAACCATAGCCCAAATGACAACGGAGTGGAGAACGAGATGTCAGTAGGTAAACGCTTCAAGATCGCATGTGTGGGCGCCGGAAACGTCGGCGCGTCCGTAGCGCAGTACTGCGCCGAAATGGAACTGGGCGACGTTGTACTCACCGACATCGTCGAAGGCATGCCGCAAGGCAAGGCGCTGGATCTCAAGGAGGCCGGCCCCATCCGCGGCTACGGTTCCGCCATCACCGGCACCAACGACTACGCCGATATCGAAGGCAGCGACGTGGTCGTCGTGACCGCCGGCCTGCCGCGCAAGCCCGGCATGACACGCCTCGACCTCCTCGCCAAAAACGGCGCCATCATCTCCGGCATCTGCGGGGATATCGCCCGCCACGCACCCAGCAGCGTCGTCATCCTCGTCACGAATCCCCTCGACGTGATGGCCCACCTCGCCTTCAAGAAGCTCGGCTTCCCGGCCGAGCGCGTCGTGGGTATGGCGGGCTGCCTCGACAGCGCCCGCCTGCGCGCCTTCGTCGCCATGGAACTGGGCGTCAATGCCAAGAACGTCGACACCATGGTGTTGGGTTCGCACGGCGACGACATGGTCCCCT
>JAACEL010000513.1 GCA_011682535.1 Nitrospiraceae bacterium
CCCAAGCAACGATTGCGGTAGGTTCGTAAAGCCACTGTCGGCGGTCCGTGGGATTCCACCCCACGGGGGTTGGTTTCCGCCGCCGGGACTTGTTCCAGCGGGCAAGCGTTTCCACCACCCGTTCTTCATCCGAGTTCTGCAAGATCTCTGCTATCACACGTAACGGCACTCCAAGAACTACGTTTTCATCGGCATCGCTTGGAGGCTCTGGTTGCTCAGGCCCAGCTCCGACTTGGTGTTCGAAACATGCTGTGACGATCTCAAGAGCCTCCCTGATCTTCGTGGCCACATCGCCGCCTGTTGTTGGCATCGCGAACGCGCCTTGAAGATACAGGCCGATTGTTTCGTCCTGGGTGTTCCGCCCAGACCCAGACCAAGCCGCAACGACTCCGTCACCGGGGGAAATGCTGTGAAGCAGCCAGGGAGTGCGTTCGCAATTGAAGGCATAGCAGACCTGAGCGAGTACCATGTACGGCTCGGCGGCTTGGG
The DNA here is from genome assembly GCA_011682535.1 of Nitrospiraceae bacterium. Taxonomy (GTDB): domain Bacteria; phylum Hydrogenedentota; class Hydrogenedentia; order Hydrogenedentales; family SLHB01; genus JAACEL01. The sequence goes on from JAACEL010000513.1 coordinate 490, forward strand.
CAGCATCGCCATGCGACAGATCCGCCTCCAGCTTCGCCAGGTCGGTTTCGAGGGTATCCAAAACGGCTCTGTCAATCAGACAAGCTTGATGGCCCTTCTTGATTCTGTGGGTCATCCGGGCAAGAAGGCTGTGCATCCCGCGGAGCCGCCGGATTGCTAGGTTGGAGAGCCGATCCCCGACCACAAGTGGGGCCGGTGACTTAGCCAACTCTTGAACTGCGGCGAACAGCGAATCCGGGGCATCAATCAGGAACTCTCGGGGCTGTACCAGCATCTTCACAGGCACGTTTCGGAAATACTGGCACACGCCAAGGCCATTTCGCCGTCTCTCACGTTGCTTGAGGGGCATGGCAAGGCGATCCCATTCCGCTTCAGCGTGGTTCTTCCAGACCACATACTCGGCACCAGACCGTTCCCATGCGTCGGACACGTCTTGGAATACCTTGGCTATCCGCTGATGAACTCCATCTATCCGCTCTCGCAATTCCTGTGACTCGGCAGAGGGTTTCTCGGCGAAGAACAAATCGAGTGACCAATTGGCGTGCTGCGCCCAAGCAGTTTGCTCAATCTGTATCCACTTCGTGACGATCTCGGCAACGCTCTCACACCAATGGGCAGCCCGCAGGCCGTACTCCTGTCTTTCCCTGCTGAGTCGTTCCTGTTCTCCCTGCGTGCGCGGCACCCCACACGACGCACCAAGCTGCTTGCCTGGCCATTCCTTGAGCAAGCACTTTGCTTGTGCTACCGAGGAACTGATCTCGTTGCCTGCAGCCATTGTGATGGTGTTGCCCCCACGCTGGAAATGATGGCCATTCTAAGCTCTCGGCCCTTGTTGTTCAACTCTGAGCCCATTGTCTGTCCTTTGCAGACCGGTTGACATCCAGTGCATCGTTCATGGCGTTCCTTCTGTCTGCCACCCGCTGATCACATCAGCCTTGTTTCTAGGCCAAGAAACGGGGTCTGTAGCTGCATTACAGCATACCGGCCGCGTGAAAGCCTGTAAAGCGTGGGAGCAGTTTCATCCTTTTAGGAAAAGTGTCGCATCCATGACCATACCCCACTGGCCCAGCCCCGAGAGTTGGAATCCGCATTTCTGACCCAGAAACCGCGACCGCAGCAATGGCGCAGTCTGCCAAGCTGAATCGTTGCTTTAGCACTGTGGCGGCTGCATGGTCCTGCACGAAAAGCCCGGAATCGGCGCGGGTTCGCAGGCTCTGGCGGGGATTAGATATCAGCAGACCACACTCTTGCCGCTGATTCTGCCTCTCGGTTCAGTCGTTCGTGCCACCGGCGTCACCGTCGCCAGGTGGACGACCGTGTACGTCGGCTGGCGGTTGTTGTCGGTAATGCGTGCCGTTGCCATGACGGCGGTCGGGCCGAGGACGGTCGGCGTACCAGCGAGCCAGTCGGCCGATGATCCAGACGCCGACGATGATCGCCGCCAACACGAGGATTGCAGCAAGGGCGGGAGCCATTCTCTACGCTCCAGATCAGTCCCAGATTGTCGCCATTTCTCCCTTGATCATCCGGCCTTTGCACCGCGGGCAAGGATGCCGCGGTGGCCAAGCCGCCAGATCGGTTCCCTCACACTTCGAGCATTGAGGGCGAACGGGCTCGTTGCTCCCGAACCAGTGGATCGGCACATCCACCACCTTCCGGCAGCGCCGGCAGATCATCGTCTGCATCTCGACGTTCTCACCGGCATCACGACCGCCCTGCACGTCGGCCGTGTAGCCGCAGCAATCACAGGTGAACGTGTAGAAAATACCCACGGCTCTGACTCCCAACAAATCATGCTTGTCGGCCGCCGCCCATCAGTCGCCAACTCGTATCATCCGGCGATGTTCTGCAATCATAGCACATTTCACTGACTCGATGATACTCGCTATCCGGCATGATGCCAAGGCACACGCCACATTTCCTGCAGTGACGGACAGCGCGGCCTTCCGGCCGCGGCTGCCGAGGGCGAAGCACAGTATAGAGTTTGAATATGTTGTGGGCGCTATGGAAAAGGAAGAAGGGAATGGCCAGAATACAAAGTATTGGCATCACAATGGGCCATGAAATCCAGTAGATCAGCAATCCAATGGCAAGGCCAACCCGTTTCAGCGATTCCATTAGCACCCCTCCCTCGATCGCCTTCTCCGTATAAGCAGTCCCAGGCCGACCGCCAGCAACCCCAGCGTTCCGGGTTCCGGAATCGGCACAAGCAGGAAGGCGTTGCTATCACCGGGGCCGTCGCCCTGACCCACGATGTAGCCGGTGTCACTGATCGACGTGGCTCGCTGCAGCAGCCATCCTGAATCCGGTGCAATCAAGTCGTTCAGGTCCTGCATCGTGCCGTCTTCCCACAGGAAGGCGTGGTACACCCCGCCGTCCTCGACCAGGTTTGATGTGCCGACGATGCGGCCAAGGTTGTCGATGTCGTAGGGTTCCGCCCGGTTGCCGCCCAGGGTTCCGATGTCCTGGACTGTGCCGCCGGAGTACAGCATCGCCCGGTTGTCCCACGACGGGCCGACCATCTGCAAGGCGTCGTTCACAGCCACCGGCTCGACTAGGAGAAGTACACCCAGGTCCGACATGCTACCGCTCTCGTAGACAAAGGTATGCGTGGTGCCGTTCGACGCCAGGGCAAGGCCAACAGCTTGCCCCACGTCATTCACCGCGTACCCCCAACTCTCAGCGCCACCCAACGTACCAAGGTCCTGCATCCCCGATCCGTTCCAGAGAAATGCGCGGCTCTGACCAGTTGCATTGAGGCTCGTGCCGACCACAGTTCCCGCATTGTTGATGTCTTCGGCCTCACTCCATCTCCCCCCTAGGGTGCTTAGGTCCTGCATGTTGCCGCTCTGGTACAAAAAGGCGTGGCGGTCAAACACATCGCCGACCATCGTGTACGAGTAGCCGACCACCTGACCGCTGTTGTTCACGGCGTACGCGCAACTATGGCCGCCTGCTTCGCCACCTGGAAGCGTTCCCAGGTTCTGCGGGCCGCTGCCTGTGTTGAGGAACGCCCGCAGATGGGTGCTTGGCAGATTGGCGTAGCC
>JAACEL010000132.1 GCA_011682535.1 Nitrospiraceae bacterium
GACAACCCCATTGGCCAGACGAGCTAAGGCTAGCCTGAACGGCTGAACGCCGAACTCAAAGCCGGCGGCGAGGACACTCCTCGCCGCCGGCTCTTTTTTGTGGACCAGGCATGGCGCAATCTTCACACGCTCGCAACGAAACCCAGTGAGATATCCGGGCTAATCGCCACTCTCTTTCTCTTTTTCATACGCCGCCACGATCTGCTGTGCCACGTGCTCGGGTACTTCGTCGTAGTTCGAGAATTTGATCGCGTGGGTGCCGCGTCCGCCCGTCATGCTGCGCAGATCGGTCGAGTAGCGCAGGACTTCCGCCTCGGGTACGGTGGCCCTGATGCACTGGCGGCCCGGACCGGCCGGTTCCATGCCGAGGATGCGGCCGCGGCGGCTGTTGAGGTCGCCGTTGACATCGCCCATGAACTCCTCGGGAATCGTGATCGCGATCTCCATGATGGGTTCGAGCAGGCAGGGCCGCGCGTCCTTGATGGCTTTCCGGATCGCCATCGAGGCCGCAATCTTGAACGCCATTTCCGACGAATCCACGTCGTGATACGAGCCGAAGTACAACTCGACGATCGTGTCGACCACCGGGTAACCGGCAATCACGCCCTTTGCGAGCGCGTCCTGACAGCCCTTGTCCACGTGCGGGATGTACTGCTTGGGCACCACGCCGCCGACGATGCTGTCGATGAACTCATAACCGGCGCCCCGCTGGTTGGGCTTCACGCGCAGGTGGACGTCGCCGTACTGGCCGTGGCCACCCGTCTGTTTCTTGTGTTTGCCCTGGGCCTCGGCCTGGCGCTTGATCGTTTCCTTGAACGCCACCTTCGGCGTCTGCGTCTCGCAGTCCACGCCATACTTGCGCTTCATGCGATTGAGCAGGATCTCGAGTTGAAGGTCGCCCATGCCTCGGACAACATGTTCTTTCGTGTCCGCGTCGCGATAATGCGAGAACGTTGGATCCTCTTCGGCAAGCCGGTTCAACGCCTCGCCGATCTTGTCCTCGTCGCCGCGCGACTTCGGCACGATCGCCAGCTTCACCATCGAATCCGGCAGCACGATCTTCGGCATCTCAATCTTCGTGCCCGCCGCGCCGATCGTGTCGCCGAAGTGCGTGTTCTTGAGTTTCGTCATAGCGGCCAGATCCCCAGGTCCAGCCTCGGCGACCTGTTCCTGCTCCTTGCCGCACAGCATGAAAATCTTGCCCGTACGCTCTTTGGTTTGCGTCGTGGCGTTGTAGAAATCCGAGTCCGACTTCAACGTGCCGGAGATCACACGGAACAGCGTCAACTGGCCCACAAACGGGTCGACGATGCTGCGGAACACCTGCCCGATGAACGGGCCGTCTGCCGAGACGGCAATTTCCTCGTCTTCGCCGGCCGGGTTCTTCGCCACGAACTTGCGGTCCAGGGGCGAGGGGAACGAGCGTGCGATAATTCCGAGCAACTCTTCAATGCCGAGTTCCTTTTCGACGCTACCCGCGATAATCGGGACGATCTTGCCCGACGTGATGCCCTTCTGCAGGCCTTGGGCAAACTGTTCGGGCGTCAGTTCGCCCGCCTCGAAGTATTGCTCCAGGAGTTCGTCGTCGGATTCCGCGACCACGTCGACCATCTGGGCCTTCATCTCTTCGATCTGGTCCGCGACCTCCGCATTCTCGCCCGACAGGATATCCACCACGGCGCTGAGCGAGTCGGCCTTGCCCACCGGGATGGCCAGCGGCACGCACTGCTGCCCGTAGTTCTGCTGAATCTGAGTGACGACGCTGTCGAAGTCCGTGTTGTCGCGATCGAGCTTGTTGACGAAGAATGCACGCGGCGTACCGTGTTTCTCGGTGTACTTGAACGCATTGTCCGTGCCCACCTGGACGCCCGTGCTCGCATCGACCACGATGATGACGCCATCGAGCAACGGCGCGGACGCCGCCACTTCACCCAGGAAGTCCACGTAACCAGGATGGTCGACCAAATGAATGCGAGAGCCCTGCCACTCGACGTTCATGAGCTTCATGCAGATCGTCTGCTGCCGCTCCTTTTCCTCGTCGAGGTAGTCGCCCACGGTGCTGCCATCGGCGATCTTGCCGATGCGATTCGTCTTGCCTGCTTTGTGCAGGATGTGCTCGATGAGCATCGTCTTACCCGCGCCGCCATGGCCCAGGATTCCCACATTGCGTACTTTGCTGGCATTAACACTAGCCATCTCAATTCCTCCGATACGTTAGCCGGCCGGGCCTGCATTCAGGCAGACGAGGCCCCCGGGCGATTATCTCATCGAGTCCGCAAGTATACTATGCCCGCAAAACGTCTCTCAAGCAAAAAAGGCATGAGTTGGCGCGTTCCCGGCCATTTCGTATGCTATCCTGAGCCCCGGAGGATTCACCATCATGACGTATCGGCACATTGCGCTCCTGACCACAGTTCTGGTTCTGGCTGCCGGCGCCGCCGGCGCGGCCGGCGCCGCCAAATTCGTGCGCCCTATCGCAGCCGGATTGTGGTATCCCGAGCAACCCCAAGAGTTACGCGACACCGTCGATGGCCTGCTCAAGGCGGCGCAGACCTCACAGCCGTCCGGCCGATGCGTGGCCAGCATCGTACCCCACGCTCCCTACGCCACCTCCGGCCAAATCGCCGCCGAGGCCCTGTCCATCGTGCGCGCGGAGGACTACGACCGCGTCATCGTGCTGGCCGGGTCGCATCACACCGCTTTCCGTGGTTGCTCGATTCCCTCGGCCTACGCCTACCGCACTCCCCTGGGCAACGTCGTGATCGACGGACCCGCCGTGCGCGCCCTCGACCGCTCCACCCTCATCGAGGTCCGTTCGTTACGCTATGGACCTGCGGCCGAACGCAAACAACTCCACGAGCGCGAGTCCAACATCGAGGTCGTCCTGCCGTTTCTTCAGGTGCAGTTGGGCACGTTCCAGATCGTTCCCGTCGTCGTCGGAGACTTCAAAGATCATGGCGGGCAGTTCGACGAGGCCGCCATGGAAGCCGTCGCGAAGCAACTGCGGCCGTTAGTCGACGAGCGAACCTTGATCGTCGTCAGCAGCAACTTCACCCACTTCGGCAACCGCTTCAGCTACCGTCCCTTCCGCGAGAACATCGTCGAGGGCATCGAAGCCCTCGATCGAGCGGCTTTCGACTGCATTCTTCGCAGAGACTACGCCGGGTACCTGCGTTATTTGAAAGATACGCGCAACCGGATCGACGGCAAGTACGCGATTGCCCTGATGCTCAAGCTGTTGCCTGAAGGCGCTAGGGGCAAGCTGCTGGCCCACGAGATCTCCGCCAGGAAGACCGGCGACACCCGTACTTCCATCAGCTACGCGGCCCTTGCGTTTGCCGTGCCCGCCGACGGGGTCAAGAAGAAGCCTGTGCCGACGCGCGTTCTGCGGCTCAAGGGCAACAGCCCGTAGGTCTCCAATTCGCCGTACAACTCCGCCGTGGCACAACTCATCTCGACCGCTTGCCTGTCATCTCGACCGCAGGGAGAGATCTCGAACCACCCCCTCGCTCAAGTCTTTCACTCAGGATTGACGTCTGCGACAGAGATTTCTCCCTTCGGTCGAAATGACAAGTTATGCGCAAGGTTCAAACCTGTTGGCGGGATAATCCATCTGCTATTTCGGGCGCGCCACAATACGCCACTCGGCGTTCGGGGGGAGCCCGCGGCCTACGGAATCGCCGTCAGCGGAATCTGCCAGCAACGCACCCGTTCGCGCTTCCAGGTGTACGTGATGCACACGCCCGACGCGGTGCGCACAATCGCCGGATACGAGTATTCGCCTTCCTCGCTCTCCAGGTCTGCCACGTTCGTCCACGTGTCCCCGTTGTCATTCGACACCGCCAGCGTCAGCGGTGAACGCGGGCCCCAGTTCTTCTCCACCGGGTTGTACACCAGCAGCACCCGGCCGTCTTTCAGCCCCAACGCATCCAAACCACTGTTGTTGTTCGGCAATCCGCTACGGTAGAGTGGACCCCACGTGCGCCCACCGTCGGACGAGTCCGTACGCGCGACGCCCTGGCCACAGGTGCGCAATAGGGCGTGGACCGTGCCCGGCTTCGATTCCCAGAACGTCGGCTGAATCGCCCCCTTGCCGGGGATCAGCTTCGGATCGATCGCGAAGTCCGCGCTGCGCTCCCATGTGACACCGCCGTCCGTCGAACGGTCGGCGAACGGTTTCCATCCATCCAGTTCCGTCGATGCTGGAGCCAGCCACGTACCGTCCGACAGGATGATGGCTTTGTTCTTCACAGGCCCCCGCCCGCCGATGTCGCCCGGAACCAATTCAGCCGCCTTCGACCACGTCCGCCCCGCGTCTTCCGAGCGCATCCAATACGTCTGCCAGTGGGGCACGTCGTCGCCGACTTTGAAGAACAAGTACAGGCCGCGTTTCGGGTCGCGGAACAGCACCGGGTTCCAGTGCGCGCTTTCCTTCACTTTCGCGGCCGCCTTGCTCGGAGACCACTTGCCGTCGGCGAAGTGCGCCAACCAGATGCCCACGTCCGGATCCTTCTCCTCCGTGCCGCCGAACCACGCGCAGTACAACGTGCCCTCACCCGTTTCCACCACCGTCGACGCGTGGCACTGGGCGAAAGGACGATCGTCCTCAAACACAAAATCAACACGCCCGCCCGCTTCGACGACACGCTTCTCAAACTCCTCAGGATTCATGATCGCCTCCATGGGTGTTTCCTTCGCACGGTCCATGGCCGGGGCCGGCGTGTCGCCGTCCTGGGCCTGGGAACGGCACGACGTGCACAGAACCGGTATCGAACACATAGCAACCAAGACCAAGGCTTTCCGCATCGTGCAATCTCCTTCTCTCAAGCGCACGAGTATATCTTGGAATGGCCCCGAATGCACGCCTCGGTTGAAAAACAAGCGTGCTGGCATCTTGTCCGTTGTAGGACCGCGTGTTATAGTCCCCAAAGAGGCACCGGGAAAGCATGGAAAAACACCCCAAATTTATCGACCTGGAGCGTCCCCCCGTCACCGAAACCGCCCTCGTCGTCCGCGTGGTCCTGCCCGGCGAGCCCGACGAGGGCGTCGAGGAATCGCTTGCCGAGATCCGCCAACTCGCCTGGACCGCCGGCGCCGAAGTCGCCCAGGTCTTCATCCAGCGCCGCGCCAAGCCCTGCTCGGCCACCCTCATCGGCGCGGGCAAAGCCGAAGAGATCGCCGGAGCCGTGGCCGACCTTGACGCCGATCTCGTTATCGTCGATTCCGATCTGACCCCCAGACAAGGATCCAATCTGGAGAACCTTCTCGGCGCCAAGGTTATCGATCGCACCCAACTCATCCTCGATATTTTCGCAATGCGCGCCCACACCAACGAAGGCAAGCACCAAGTCGAACTGGCCCAGTTGCAGTACATGCTCCCCCGCCTGGCCGGACGCGGATCCGTCATGCGCCAACAGGGCGGCATTGGCGTACGCGGCCCGGGCGAACAGAAACTCGAAGTTGACCGCCGCGTGGTCCGCAAGCGCATCGCCCGCCTGCAGGACGACATCGAGACCATCCGCAAGAGCCGCCACGTGCAACGCAGACGCCGTGCCCAGGACGCCCTGGCCACCGTCGCCCTCGTCGGCTACACCAACGCGGGAAAATCGTCGCTCCTCAACACCCTCACCAGCGCGGACGTCCTCGTTGAGAACAAGCTCTTCGCCACACTCGACCCCCGCGCGCGGCGCTGTGCCCTGCCCAGTGGCCGCGAGATGGTCTTGGCCGACACCGTCGGCTTCATCCGCAGCTTGCCGCACTCACTCGTCGCGGCGTTCCGCGCCACCCTCGAAGAAGTGAACGAAGCCGGGCTGCTGCTCGTGGTTGCCGACGCCGCGCACCCGCACGTGGAAGACCACATCAACGCCGTCTATGAGGTTCTCGACGAGATCGACGCTCTCGGAAAACCCATCATCACCGTCTTCAACAAAGCCGACATCGCCGACCCGCTCATCGTCGAACGTCTGCTGAGCGGCAGGGGAACGCGCCTGGCCGTCTCCGCCAGAACGGGGGAAGGGCTCGATGCGTTGTTGTGCGAAGCGGACGATTATTTGGCCTCCGGCCATAACCGCGTCACCCTCCGCATCCCGCAGAGCGCCGCCGGACTTGTTGCCCGGATCCACCAATCCGGACGCGTGCTCAGCCAGACTTACGAAGGCAACGAGATCGTCATCGAAGCCGAGGTCGGCCACGCACTCGAAGGGCTCGTCGCCGCCTACATCGCGTGACGGCAATCCGGCATTCCGACACATCCAGCCGTCAACGCGGGCAGGATGAACAGAATCAGCGCGCGGTGAAAGGCGAAGAAGAAAATGTCGAGAACGCGGTACACGCTGGAGTGATCACCTTGCCGTCATCTTGCGCCAGGCGGACATCGATCGCTTCAGGTTCTCGTGCACGTCCCCCTTGATGCCGTATCCCTGAAGGCCGATGGGACCCTCGTAGCCCAACTCGTCTAGGATAGCCAGGACTTCGCCGACATCAACCGATCCTTGGTCCAGCGTCTGGATGAGCTTGTCCCAGTTGTCCCCCGGGTCGGCCCCGTTGATGGTCACGACGAACAGGTAGGGGGTCGCCGCCTCGAGGGTTTCACGCAGGTCCTGGCCCTTCGAAACCTTCAGCCAGTGGCACAGGTTGAACGTGGCGCCCACGTTCGGCCGGTCGACCTTCTTCACCAGCCGCACCGCATCTTCCACGGTCTCGAGCCAGCAGCCCGTGTGCGGGTACAAGGCGATGCGCATGCCCACCTCGGCGGCCACGTCCGCCATTTCCCGGATCAGATTCACCGCCTGCGCGTCGCCGTTCTCCGACGACAGCGCGTAGGTTTTGCTGCTGATGGTGAGCCAGGCGATGGCGTTGCGGCCCTCGATCGCCCGGATACGTTCCTTGTTCGCCATGTCATGGGCTTGAAGTTCAGTCTCCAAATCCGTGTTGATGTAAACGGTGAACATCTCAAGACCTAGAGGATCCAGTTCCGCAAGCATCTCGGGCACCTGGGCAAATCCCGAGAATCCGATTCCGTCGAAGCCCAACGCATCGAGCATCGCCGCCTGACTTGCGGCATCGCTGTGGCGCTCGTCGCGGGTGCCCGTGTCCATGGCGAAGAACGGGTTCGCCAGGTCCACCGGCTCGAACCATACGTTGCGGTACGCCACCGGGCCGTGGTCGCCCTGCAGCATCACCGGCCCCACCGGCTTCTCGTCGTCAAACAGGCTCGCACGAGTGGGCCCGTACAGCGTCACGTTCTTGTGGATCCGCTTCCCGTTGAGAGTGACTTCCACGAACTGCGCGTTGGCGACCTTCCTTCCCGCGGCATTGAACTTGGGTGCGCGGAACACCACGTCGAAGGTCTGCCATTCGCCCGGCGGCAACGACGCATTTATCCGCGGCGCATGGCCCTGGTATCCCTTGGGTTCGCGGAGATCGTCATAGCGTTGGTAGATACCGCCGCAGTCCGAGTATTTCGGGTGTTCGACGCCCCAACTGTCGAGCACCTGGACCTCATAGCGTCCCTGGAAATACACACCCGAATTCGAGCCTTTGGGCACCATGAATTCGATGTGGGCGCGCACGTCGCCGTGTTCCGCCTTGCTCACCAGATGCTTCGTCCGGCCTGTCGGGCCGTTTACCACCACGCCGGTCCCGGACTTCGACGCCAGCAGCTTCTCATCGGCCGGATCCGAGGACGTGTCCGCCACCACCTGCCAGTCCCCCGTGTCGCCCCGCCACGTGGAGAAGTCGTCGACCACGAGGCCGGTTCTGGCCTCTTGCGCTCGGGCGCCGAGTGCGACAATCAAGAAGCACCCGAGCAGGCCCAAACTGAATCCGGCGATCATTGGCTCATGGGTCATTGTTCATCACCTTTCGTCACGGCCTGTGGCGGGACGTTTATAGCTGCCACGGACTCCGCATGGTGCGCGACAGCATCCGATTCGCGGTTTCGTCGTTGATGAAACGTTCGGCGTCCGGATCCCATCGCAACCCCCGGCCGAGTATCATCGAGATGTTCCCGATGTGACTCAACGTGATGCTGCGGTGGCCGACCTCGGCAGGCGCGTAGGTTTCGCTCCGGCTCTTCACGCAATCCAGGAAATCCCGCTGTTCCCGTTGGGGGCAGGTTCGCAAACGGACCTCGCCCGGACCGATCACGGCGTTGTGGATCCGGGGCGAGCTGGCCTTGAAAGTGTCCCACCCGCACTCAATCCAGCCGTCCGTGCCCTCGAATCGAATCAAGGGTTTCCCGTCGGTGCATATGAGCCGCACGCCGTTCGCGTACTCGAAGGTGACCTCCCACTCCGAGGCCGTGTTGTACAGCCCTTCCGGCGGGAAAACCCCGTGACCCTCGACGCTGACCGGCCCCGTGTACTCCGTGTCGTTGGCCCACTGCGCCACGTCATTGATGTGGGCCCCCCAATCCGTCAGGCTCCCGCCCGAGTAGTCCAGGATCCACCGGAAGTGGTAGTGAACCCGGCCCGGTGTGTACGGTTTCCACGGCGCCTGCCCAAGCCATAGGTCATAGTCGAGGCCCTGGGGCACGGGTCGCGGGGGGTGGATCCTGCCGTTCGCGTACTTCACCGCCTTGTCCACGGGGAGCTGCGTACGAATCGTCTGCAATGTGCCGATTCGGCCGTTCCGGACCAATTCCGCGGCTCGAAGGAAGTTCCACTTCGACCGGTTCTCGCTGCCCGTCTGGAATACCCGTCCGTACCGTGTCATCGTATCACTGAGCACGCGCCCCTCATGAACCGTCAGGGTCAGCGGTTTCTCGCAGAACACGTCCTTGCCCGCCCGCGCCGCGGCCACGGCCGGGATCACGTGCCAATGATCCGGCGTCGAGATGACCACCGCGTCCACATCGTCGCGATCCACAATCTCGCGCCAGTCGCCCGTCGTGAAGCAGCCCGCGAATTTGCCTTCGGGCCGCTGCTGCGCGTAGTGCTGGCGCACGATGTCGTGCGCCTCCTTCACGCGCGGGGCGTCGACGTCGCACAGCGCCACCACCTGCGCGTCGGGTTGCGGCAGGAAGTTTTTCAGGTTCATCCCGATGCCATGGGAGCCGGTGCCGATGAAGCCCAGCGTGACGCGGCTGCTCGGCGCGACGGCGCCATTGGCGCCCAAGGCCGACCCCGGAATGATCGCCGGGAATGCGGCCGTCGCCAGCGCGCGTTTCAGAAACCCGCGCCGCGAAATCGCTCGCTGGACACGCACAGTCCTCTCCCTCCGCCGGCTCGGGTCGGCCGAGATTTCCCATATGGACCTGTCGGCGACCGCCACGGACTGATTCTCAGCGATGGTAGTCCATCTTTCCGATGGTTTCAAGAGCGGTTTTGCCACGATGGCCTGTCCGAAGGACCGTCCACGGTCAAGAAGCACGAATTTTTTGGGGGGAAGTGCTGTTCGTGCGCATTCGGGCAACCTCCCCATCGGGTTCCGGGCCGTTTCGAGCGTTTTCTTCACCGCTAGCCCGGATATCTCACCGGCTTTCTGCTACGCGTGCGAATCTCACGCCATCTCAGGCACTTGCCTTGTCCGCCGACCTCGACGTGTCTCGACACGCTGTCGCCCGGCGGCCTGTGCCAAGTGCCTGACCTGACGCGATCTTCACGCGCTCGCGAAGGAACTTCGCACGCTCGCGACGAAACGGTGAGATATCCGGGCTAGCCCTTTCTGTTAGAATGCTCGCATGAACACCGAAAAACCGAGTCCACGCATCCGCGCCGCCGCCATCATCGTGCAAGACGACACCATCTTGCTCGTTCGTCACGAAAAAGATGGACGCCGCTACTGGCTGCTCCCCGGCGGCGGGGTCGACTTCGGCGAATCGCTGGCCCAAGCCCTCATCCGCGAGGTACGCGAAGAGGCCGGGCTGGACATCACCGTGGGCGGCCTCGTGATGGTCAACGACAGCATCCCGCCCGATGCCCACCGACACGTGCTCAACGTCTATTTCACCGCCGATGTCGCCGGGGGTGAACTGCGTCCCGGACTCGACGGCCGGCTCGACCTCGTCCGCTTTGTGCCCCTGACGGAGCTGCCCGGCCTCACCTTCTACCCCGACGTGCGCGAGCCGCTGCTGCGCGGACTCCGCGATGGGTTTGGAAACACTCCCGCGTACCTTGGTAATCTCTGGAAAGACTGACGAAAAATAGGGCAGCCCTGACCCCGAACGCCGGGTAGCGTATTGTGGCGCGCCACGTGGGAGTAATGAGATGATTTGGCCGACCGTATGCGCGTAGCATTTCTCAATACCATGTTCGGGAAGGACTTCACCAAGTCCGCACGCTGGTTCGCGCGATCGCGCGGCCGCGTTCAGCGTCACCCCGACTACCTGTGCACTGCTGCGGGCACCGTCCGCGCGGCCGGGCACGACATCTTCTTCCTCGACGCGCAAGCCAAGAACATGCCCATCGAGGAGATGCTCAAGCGTTTGGAGCCGTTCAGACCCGATCTTGTCGTCCATCAGACCACCACGCCCTCCATCGATTCCGACATTGCCGCCGCCGCGCGGTGCAAAGACACTACCGGCTCCCTCAACGTGCTGGTTGGCTCGCACGTCGCCGCCGAATACGCCGATACGCTTCAGCGCGCCGACGGCGCCGTCGATGCCGTTGCCACGGGCGAATACGATTTCACGCTGCGCGACCTGGCCAACGGTATCGCCGTCGAGGAGTGCCCCGGACTCGCGCGTCTCGATCAAGGCCAATGCGTGTTGAACGATGCCCGGTCGCCCATCGCCGACCTCGACGAGTTGGCGTTTCCCGCCTGGGACCACATCGACATCGCCGATTACTGGGACGCGGGCAAACTCTTCCCGTTTCTCACGCTCATCAGTGGCCGGGGGTGTTTCGGGCGATGCAGCTTCTGCCAGTTGCCTCAAGTCATGAATGGCCGTCGCTACCGTGCCCGCAGCGTTGGGCACGTCCTCGAAGAGATCGACTACGACCTGCGTCTCTTCCCGAATCTCAAAGAGATCATGTTCGAGGACGACACGCTCATCATGTGCGCCAACCGCGCGCGCATGGTCGAGC